>NZ_CP147012.1:607142-910714 GCF_037126285.1 Bernardetia sp. MNP-M8 | reverse complement strand
CATATGATGGAGTATCATGGCAAGCAATTACAATTCCTAATGCAGTAGTTATTCGTTCTTTAGCAAAGGATGATAAAGGACGGATTTATGCAGGTACAAAAGATAATTTTGGCTATTTACAAGCATCAGATTCAGTAGGTGATATGCACTTTGTGAGTTTATCCCAACAGTTACCTGACTCTTTGAAGAACTTTGGAGATACTTGGGAAATCTACACAGATCATCAACTTATTTATTTTCATACCTCTTCAGGAATATTTAGATTTGATTGGCAAACACAAAAATTTGCGTACTGGGAAATTATCGACACTAAACTTAGAGGGATTACCTATGATGGATATTTATATTTTGTACAAAGGGGACAAGGATTAGTACGCATAAAAGAAGAGGGGCAAGATCCAGAACTTATTGCTAATACTGAAGTTCTCAAAAATAATCCATTGACAGGAGTTGTTATTTTAGATGAAGATAACCTTCTTTTTGTTACACAGCGAAGCAATATTTTTACTTTTTCTCTAAAAGAACAAAAACTCACTCCATTCTTAGATGGCAATACTCAAATAGCCATTGAAATAAAAAGTGGAGAATTTACACTTCCTTATCACCTTAGTAAACTCAAAGATGGAACTTTTTTTCTATCTACTATTTTTAAAGGTGGTTATTTGTTTGATTCTCAAGGCAAAATTATTCAGCATATTGATAAAACAAATGGACTTACTACGGCTACTGTTCCTTTTTCTTATCAAGATAGAAGTGGAAACTTATGGTTGGCTACTGATAATGGTATTGTGAAAACGGAGTTTGAAACACCTTTTAGATTTTGGGAAAGTACAGAAAGTAAGTATGAGGGAACAATACTTGCCTTACAGGAATTTAATGATAAAATGTATATTGGTACTCCAGAAGGACTTTATAGTTTAAATACTCAAACTAATAGATTTCAAAAAATAAAAGGAATAGACGAGTTTTGTTGGGATATTCAAGTTATGGATATTGGTGGTGTAAGCCAACTTTATGCTATTTCCCAATATGATTTTTTTCAAATTAAAGATTCGGTGGCTATAAAATTATCAGCTTCTAATTCAGCTAATTCAATTCATATTTTTGATGGAAATAAATTTATTTTAGCAGGAAAGGAAGACATTTCGTTAGCAGAGTTTGATGAAAATGGAAAGGTAAATTTTATCAATAGACAAACTATAAAAGATGTTGAGTTTAGAACAATAGCTAAATATAAAGATAAATTTTGGTTTGGAACTCTTGAAGAAGGTCTTTATTACGTTCCTTTTAATAAAGATTCATTACTTCTTTCTCAACTTACAAAGGTTGATACTTCTCAAGGATTGCCCTTGATGGCAAACAATAAAGTTTTTTATTATACTGATGGTTTTGTTATAACAACAACCAATGGAATATATAAATGGAATGAAAAAAGTAAGAAAGTAGAGCCACATCCTGTTTTTACAAATGCTTCAAAAGAAAATTACCAAGTTTTACGATTTGCTTCTACTCAGAAAAATGAAATATACCTCTTAGAAAGCAATGAAAATTATTTAGCCAGTAAAATAAATTTAGAGGATGGAAAAGCAATAAAAACAGAGCAACCTTTTTTACGTGTTCCTTCTATAATTGCACAAGTTATTTTTATAGATCATCAAAATACAGTGTGGGTGGGAGG
Organism: Bernardetia sp. MNP-M8; assembly: GCF_037126285.1. NCBI lineage: Bacteria > Pseudomonadati > Bacteroidota > Cytophagia > Cytophagales > Bernardetiaceae > Bernardetia > Bernardetia sp. MNP-M8. Next base: position 909,036 of record NZ_CP147012.1, on the reverse strand, counting down.
AAGTGAAGGTTTATATCGCTTTTATCCTCAAAAATCCAAACAATATGACTATACTAAAATACCAACTCCTTTAATAAGAAGCGTGATTTTGGGAGAAGATTCTGTGTTTTTTGCTGGAAATTATGTTGATACAGATGGCAAATTACTTCTTTCACAACCAAAAGAACAACAACCCCAATTTGAATATGAACAAAATTCAATGACTTTTAGCTTTGCGCTTCCTAATTTTCAAGAGAGAAATACATTTAGTTACCAATTAGAAGGATATGATAAAACATTCTCTAATTGGACAAAAGAAACAAAGAAATCATATACCAATCTTCCAGAGGGAAAATACATATTTAAAGTAAAAGCCAAAAATATATATCAAATAGAAAGTGAAATAACTAGTTATTCGTTTACTATACTTTCTCCTTGGTACAGAAGCTGGTGGGCATATATTTTATATGTAGGGTTGGCAAGTTTAGCTATTTGGGGATTTGTTTGGATAAATACAACACGTCTTAAAAAAGCAAATCAGAAACTGGAGAGTACGGTTAAAGAGCGTACTAGCAAACTAGTAGAAAGTAATCAAGAAGTTTTGCAGCAAAATGCACAACTCAATCAACAAAAGGAAGAAATAGAAGCGCAAAGTGAAAATCTAAAAACATTGAATTTGGATTTAGAATCACAAAAAATAGAAGTTGAAAAAGCATATAAAAATGTACAACTCTTATCGGAAATAGGACAAGAAATAACAGCTATTTTGGATCTTGAAGAAATTATCCAAGCAGTTTATCAGAATGTAAATGCATTAATGCCTGCTGATGGTTTTGGTATTGGTGTTTTTGATACATCTCAAGATCGCATTAGTTTTTCAGGTTTTATGGAAAAAGGACAAAAATTACCCTATCATTTTAATACTTTAGACGAAAAAACTTTTGCTGTTCGATGTTTCGTTAATTCAGAAGAAATAATTATTAATGATGTAGAAAGTGAAAAAGTAAATTATCCTGAGTATATTTTAGATGCTACTGAGGGTGAAAATCCACTTTCTTTTGTCTATTTGCCTATACAATTGGAAAATAAACAATTGGGAGTAATTACAGTACAATCGTTTAAGGAAAATGCCTACTCAGAGCGTGAAATTACATTTTTGCGCTCTTTAGCTTCTTATGTTTCGATTGCTTTAGATAACTCCTCTGCTTATCAACTTATTAATGAAAAAAATCAAAAAATTACTGATTCAATCCGATATGCCCAAACTATTCAGCACGCTATTTTACCAAGTGAGAAAAAAATAGAAAAACCATTTCGTCTTTCAAATGAGGATTATCAAATTATTTTCAGACCAAAAGATATTGTAAGTGGAGACTTTTATTGGACAAGTCAAACTACAGATTATTTCTTTGTTGCTGTTGTTGATTGTACAGGACATGGCGTACCAGGTGCATTTATGTCTATGATAGGAAATACACTTTTGACAGAAATTGTAGAAATACAAAAAATCTATGAGCCTTCCCTTATTTTAGACAAATTCAATGAGCAATTTGTAGAAGCATTGCGTCAGGATGAAAATGCCAATAGTGATGGAATGGATGTTTGTTTGTGTAGAGTAAATTTTAATAATAAAAAGACAGAAATTGTGTTTGCAGGTGCAAAACGGCCCTTATTTTATACAGATTATAATAAAAATCAAGAAAATAAAATACAACGTTTGCAGGGCACACGCAAATCAGTAGGAGGAAAACAACGCAACCAAAATAATTTTGAACAGCATATTTTATTACTAAATAAAAAATCAAGAATTTATCTAAGTACAGATGGATTAGTTGACCAAAATAATACACAAGGAGAGAAAATAGGCACTTCAAAACTTATCTATTTGATAGAACAATCATCACACTTGTCTATTAAAGAGCAAATAAAAGAGGTAGAAAATGAACTAGTAAAACATCAACAAAATGCAGAACAACGTGATGATATTACTTTTATAGGAATAGAAGTGTAAAATTTTCTCTTGATTTAGCGCAGTTGTACCTAAATTAGTAAAAGCTGTTTAATCAATACAAATAAACTTTTTTATTGAAAGCTGAATTAATTGTCAAAGTTAAAAATCTAGTTTATAGCTCAATAACGAAGGGTGAAAATTTTGGTAGGGTTGCCCTATAAGAAATTATCAAATCTCTAGCTTTTTCTAGCTCTTCTTTTTGTTTCTGCAAATGCCTATCTCACAATTTAAAGCTCCTAGAATAGGGAGTTTAACCAAAAGTGTATCATCATTAGGGTAAGAAGACATGATTTCTCTACTCTTTTTAATTACTTAGGTATATTTTGAGTAATGAGGTAGTGTTCTTAACTTATAAATAAAAACTTGCTTTTTTATCCTTTCATGTTTTATTTTTATATCACATATTTCTAATAAATAAGTTACTTTGTGATATTTATGAGCATAAAATATAATTTATGCTTTTTTTAGGTCAAAGCAATCCTGTGTTACTTGTAGTTTTAAATAGAGACTATAAGATAAAAATAGTAGTATTTCATAATTATTTACTCAATAAAAACTGTTTCTACCAATCCATATTATTGTGAATAGTTTCAAAAAAATGATTTGACTTCTCAAAGGTTTATAAAGCTACTTGTTTCTAAAGTAGTGATTATTCTCTCTATTTACACTTTATTATCTTTTTTTGCCCAACTTAGATATAGTTGGTGACAAAAAATGGAGCTTTATACTATTTTACTTTATTAATCTGCTTTTCAAAATTGCTTTATTTAAGTTTGTAATAAAATAAATTACTTAATAAGTATGTTTATGTTTTTTTTCAAAAAGTTGCCAAAAACAATAAAAATGAACTAATATCAAACTATATGGTATAATATTTTTGGTTTTATTACATGTTATTTTTGTTCCAAAAATTTGCAAATAAGCTACTTACTTAACTATCTTTGTGATAACTTCTAAAAACTATTAAATAATATACCTATATAAGTATTCAAATTATTTCCACTACTAAATTGGTTATACATTAAAGCTTTCTGTTTTAATATGATTTAATTTATGTATTTATCAATTACTATTTTATTTACTAACCTTTATTCTTATTTGTGAAACGTTTACAATTTTAAAATGTAGTGCACTACTACTACTGCTCTGTATAAGAGTAGTACAGAATAGCTAACTCAAACTCTTGTTAGAGGTAAATAGAACTATACTGACACCTCAAATAGAATCAATCTAATAAAGAGAAGGTCCTTTAGTTTCTATTGTAGATAGAGATAACCCACTGGATAACCTTTGTAATAATTTTTAACGACTAGATCTTTTAATATCAATCTTATAATGAAAAAAATATTAGCTTGTAGCATACTGCTACTTTTGGCTTTCATTACTCAAACCCATGCCCAAGAATTGGACTGGAAACTTCTCAAGGAAACAGAAGGTATCCGTGTAGAGTATCAAGTACGTGACTACACACCCAATAATTCTCAGTATTATATACTTCGTGTAAAAAATACTAACTCTCATGATGTAGCTATTAACTGGGATTATCGTCTCAATTATAGCAATGGACAAGAGGTTTACAACCCAAAGAGTGGAGAACATCATGTAGGGCTTACACTCAAAGCAGGACAGAGCATTGAGGGAAATCTTCCAAGGACAGAGGAAGAGAATCTTCTTACACTTCATTATCGCTTCACAGGACAGCGTGGTAAAATTGTTCCTACTGTTTTAACAGACATTAAGCTTGAACTACTTAAAATTTTCACTCTCTAAAAATACTTTTGCAAATATGTACTCTACAAATAAGTTGCTTATATTTCTTACTAGCTTTATTCTACTTTGGTGTAATATTGCTGTACAAGAAACACACGCACAATGTCAAGCACAAATCACTTCCATAACCCCTACAGGTACAGCTTGTCCCAATGAACCTCTGACCTTCATAGGTACAGGACAGGGTGTAGCTACAGCTTTTGACTTCAATGGTGCTACCTTCCCTACAGGTTGGGTAGCTTCTGCTTTTACACTTGGTCAGCCTTGCTTTAATCCAGCACCTGACGGTACAAACTATTTTTGGTCTGCTGCAGGTGGTCCTGGTGTTCCTCGTTTTGTGCAGACTAGTGCTATAGATGCATCTGCAGGTGGAAGCCTTATTTTTGAGATTGACTTTGGAAAAGATGATCCTGAACCAGGTTGTGAGGAAGTGGATGCTACTGAAGGTGTCTTTCTCCAGTATTCTATTAATGGAGGAACTAGCTGGGTAGATATCCAGTATTTTGATCCTACTGATATTTCAGGAGGAGCAATAGGCTATGAATGGATACTACAGAATATTCCCATTCCTCCTGCTGCATATACAGTTTCTACAATGTTTCGTTGGATACAACCAAATCACTCAGGAACAGGTTATGATAACTGGGGATTGGATAATATTTCAGCCAACCAAACAGTTCCTGTAATTGCTCATTCGTGGGATTTTGGTGATGGAAGCCCTTTAGATACAAGTGGAGGAACAGTTTCACATGCCTACACTGCAACTGGTGTTTATACAGTAACTTATAATGCCACAGTACTAGGTGGATGTACTAATTCTACCACAGCTACAGTTGTGGTGGAAAACCCTACTATTACAGCACCTGAAGATATAACCAATATAGCTACTACATCTGGTTGTGCAGCAGCACTTAGTAGTGTTACTTTAGGTACAGCTACAACTACAGCTACTTGTACTATTGTTAGCTTGACTAATGATGCTCCAGACCCCCTGCCTATTGGAGCAACAGTAATTACTTGGACTGCTGTATTTTCTAATGGATATATTGCAACAGCAACACAAACTGTCACAGTCATTGATACAGAAGCTCCTGTAATTTCAGGATGTGATTTAGGAACAATAACTGGTACGACAGCAGTAGGAGCTACAACCTGTGAGGCTTCTGTAAGTTGGACAGAACCTACAGCTACAGATAATTGTAGTACACCCACAGTGGTGCGTTCACATAGTCCAGGTGATCTTTTTAGTGTAGGAACTACTAGAGTAACATACACTTTTACAGATGCAGCTCTAAATTCTACGTCTTGTTATTTTGATGTTGTTGTTACTGATAATGTTGCTCCTGTTATTACAAACTGCCCATCTGATATTTCAGTAGATAATGACAGTGGTGTATGTGGAGCTATTATAAACTGGACAGCATTAAGAGCAACTGATAATTGTGAAGGTGTAATTATACCACCACTTAGCTTTACTAATGCAGGTGCTACAGGCAAATCAGGTCCAACACAAGCTCAACTTGATGCTGCTTATACAGGTGGTTACTTAGATGGAATAGTAACATCAGTTGGAGGTATTCAAGAGTTTGTTGTACCTACAACAGGTCTATATTTGATTAATGCTGTTGGTGCAGCTGGAGGGAAACAAAGATATGCTCCAGGTTTTCCTGGTGGAAAGGGTGCTGAGGTTGAGGGAGAATTTAATTTAACAGCAGGTGATGTCATACGTATTCTTGTCGGTCAAAAAGGAGAAGATACTCGTGCAATGAATCAAGATAATGCTTCACCTGGTGGTGGGGGTGGTAGCTTTATTTGGAACGTTACTACAGGAGAACTACTTGTTGCTGCTGGTGGTGGTGGTGGTGGTGGACGCCAAACTCATGCTGGGGCAAACGCTAACTTAACAACTCAAGGGAATCAATCTGCTGACTTATTAGGTAATGGAGGAACATTAGGAAATGGAGGAACAAATAATGTTGGAGGTAATAGTTATTGGGCTGGAGCTGGTGCAGGTTGGTTCACTGATGGAACAGGAGGAAACAACGGAACTAATTATGACTTTAATACAGGTTTTCAAGGTGCTCAAGGTGGGCGTCGTCCTCTAAATGGAGGACTTGGAGGTGTTCGTTGGATTGATACAGGAGGTGATGAAGGAGGCGATGGTGGTTTTGGCGGTGGCGGCGGTGGCGGCTCTGATAATATGGGTGCTGGCGGCGGCGGTGGGTATTCTGGTGGTGGTGGTGGTAGAGACTACTACTCCAATTATGCTGGTGGTGGTGGTGGATCTTTTGTCAGTCCAACAGCTATTTCAAATAACCTAGTAGGTGCTACAAACACAGGACATGGGCAGGTAAATATTAATCTAGTTAATGGAGGTGGGGCAATAGTTGCACAGACTGACTTAACAGGTTTCTCTTCTGGCTCAACCTTCCCTATAGGTACTACGACTATAGAATATACTGCAACAGATGCAGCAGGTAATACAAGTGCCTGTTCTTTTGATGTAACAGTAAATGATACACAAGCTCCTACAGTAGTTTGTCAGAGCCTAACTATTCAATTAGATGCAACAAATAATGCAAGTATCACAGCATCACAAATAGACAATGGAAGTATAGATAATTGTAGTATCGCATCAATTTCTGTAAGTCCAAGCAGTTTTACTTGTGCAAATGTGGGTACGAATAATGTAATTCTGACTGTTACTGATGCTAGTGGAAATACATCTACTTGTACAGCAACAGTTATAGTAGAAGATAATCAACTTCCAGCTCTGACAGCACAAGCCGATTTTACAAGAAATACAGATATTGGAACTTGTAGTTTTGTTAATATAGACATTCCAGATGGAGTAGCTTCTGACAACTGTTCTATCGCTTCTTATCAGTATGTTCTGACAGGCGCAACAACAGGAACAGTTACAACTTTAGTAAATCAAATATTTAATGTTGGAGTTACGACTGTTACTTGGACAGCAACCGATGCAAGTGGAAATATTTCTGTAAGTGATGAGTTTACAGTTACAGTAAGCGAGACACAAATTCCAACACTAACACCTCAAGCCGATTTTATAAGAAATGTTGATGCAGCAGTTTGTACTTTTACTAATACTGATATTCCAAACGGAGTAGCAACAGATGACTGTACAATCGCTTCTTATTCGTATGTCTTTACAGGTGCAACAACAGGAACAGTAACTACACTTACAAATCAAGTATTTAATGTTGGAGTTACATCTGTTACTTGGACAGTAACAGATGTAAGTGGAAATATTTCTGTAAATGATGTATTTACAATTACAGTAAATGATGCACAAAATCCAATGCTAACAGCTCAAGCAGACTTTACAAGAAATACAGATAATGGAACTTGCAGTTTTGTTAATATAGACATTCCAAATGGAGTCGCTTCTGACAACTGTGCTGTCGCTTCTTATCAGTATGTTTTGGCAGGCGCAACCACAGGAACAGTCACTACTTTAGTAAATCAAGTATTCAATGTTGGAACTACAACAATTACTTGGACAGCAACCGATGTAAATGGAAATGTTTCTACAAGTGATGAGTTTACAGTTATTGTTTTGGACAATCAATTACCAATCGTTACTTGTCCTGCTGATATTGTAGTTTCAAATACAGGTAGTTGTAGTAGTATTGTAACTTACAATCTTCCAACAGCAACAGATAATTGTGGTATTGCTTCTATCGTTCAAACAGCAGGATTGCCATCTGGTAGCTCATTCCCTCCCAACACAACAACGAACACATTTCAAATAACTGATGTAAATGGAAATAGTACAACTTGTTCATTTGATGTTACTATAAATCAAGTTTATGAATTGATTTATTCTGGAACTATCTTTACAGAAGAGACTTATGCTACTAATTCTGGTAGAATAGAGAATGTAATCACTATTGAGAGTTATTCTTGTGACATTTTTGCTGGTTTGGTTGGAGAAGATTATGTAACAACAGGAAAAGTAAATGTTTCTAATATACCTAATGGTCTTATAGCTTCAATAATAAAAGTATCAGATACACAACTTCGCTTTTCACTGCAAGGAGCTGCAAACCCAAATACACAAGCAGAGAGCATAAACGATTTATCTGTTGCTTTTAATGATAATGCTTTTAATGGAGTTGTGGCAACTGATGTGAATAATTCTGTTCGTACAGACCTACAAGTTATTTTTAGAAACCATTTTCCAATAAATTTAAGATCAACTGGTATTTCTACCTCACAGATAAGATTATATTGGAATGACAATACAGGCTACGAAGCTTTTCGTTTGTATAGAGGAATCACTAGAATTGCTGATTTGCCAAGTACAGCAACTTATTATATAGATGAAAATTTGGATGCTGATACCTTTTATCAATACCATATATTTGGACTTGTAAATGGAACAGAAATGGAAATTTCTAGAACAAATGATTGGACATATCCTCTTCCTCCAACATTCATATCTTTAAGTAAAATTTGTGAAAGTGGACAAGCACAGCTTACATTGACTAGTAGTGCATTTTTCTATAATGTATATGCAGATTCTATAAGCGAAACAATGCTTATGACGAGTGATGGAAATGATGCTTTTCTACTTCCTTTTATCAGCCAAACCACTACTTTTTATATAAGTGTAATTGGTCAAGATCCTCTTATTTTAAAAGAAAGTGCTAGAATACCTGTAAGAGTAGAGCCAGAAATAGGATTTGATGCTAGTATTGAAGGAGAAAGTATTCAGTTGAGTTGTGAAAATTCAATAGAATTAATTGCTCGGGAAGTACAAGGAGCTACTTATACTTGGCTTTTGAATGGAAGGAGCTTGGGTCGTACTGGAAGAAACATAATAGTTGAGAACTCGGGTAATTACCAAGTTAAGATTCAAAGAAGCAGTTGTGCATTTACTTCAGAAAAGGTAGTAGTCAAACTTAATCAAACTCCAATAGCTCAAATAGAACAACCAAATGGCGTGCAATTTTGTAATGAAGGAGTTTTAAGTGCAAGTAATATCAGTTCGGAATCTAACTATCAATGGCTATTAAACGATATAGTAGTTGGAGAAGGTACGAATGTTTCAGTTTCGCAATCTGGTATTTATACACTTAAGGTAACTAAAAATGACTGTCAAGTGTCAGCACAAGTGGAAGTAGTAATTTCGTCATCTCCACAACTACCTATATTGACAGCTACTGAAAATGCTATTTGTCCAACTACTGAAACTACAATCTCCGTACAAAACGTTGAAAATGGCGTTGTTTATCAGTGGTTCAGAAATGGTAGAAATATAGGACAGATAGGAAACTCTCTCACTACTTCAATACAAGGTGATTATCAAGTTTATTCTCAAAGTAATGTTTGTTCTATTGCCTCAGAAAAACTAAAAGTTAGTCGTTTTGATGTACTACCAATATATTTAAGAGTAAGTCAAGACAAAAAATCTCTTTTCTTAGAAGATGCAAATGGCTTTCAATCTGATATTGCGAGTGTAGAATGGTATTTAAATGGAGAATTAGATGCGTCTTTAGGTACAAACTCAGAAGTTATTCCAACAGAAAATGGTCATTATTCTGCAAAAATAACTAATCAAAATGGTTGTATTACAGAAACTAGAGTCGCTTACTTTGCTCTACCAGTAGTTACAGGAGAACAAACAGAAGAAAGTAGTCTTTTTAAGATTTATCCAAATCCAAGTACAGGACTATTTAATATTCATTTTGGAACTGTTCTTTTGGAAGATATACAAATTACCGTTTTTGATGGAATTGGAAGAATTATTTATTCAACTACTTTCAAAAAAGGAAGCCAAGACTTCAACATCGATCTTAAAAATAATTCAAGTGGAATGTATATGATTCATTTCAATCAGAATCAATCAACATATACAAAACAAATTATTATTAACTAAAATCAAATGTATTAAAATAGTAAAAACCATTCTTCACTGAAGAATGGTTTTTTTATGAAATTGGGTTTGTAAATCTAATAGTTTTTCTATCCTAATTTTTTATTTTTTCAAAAAAGAAATTCAATTCATCATCAAAAATATCAAATGGAATTTGGTGAGCTAAATCATTTCGAAGATGAATAGATAAAGGTTCGTCTTCATTCATATCATTCATCAAAATAGGCAAAGTGTCAAAAGGATTTATTATATCGTCGTGTCTTCCCAAAATTACACGTAAATATTCTTTACGAAGGTTTTTTATTTTATTTATGGTAATGGGCAAAGCAGGCAATTCTTGAATAGTGCTTCTGTAAGGCAGGGCAGGATTGAATGCCAAACACGGAATTTGCCAAAACCAAGATAGATAATAAGCCGTTAAACCTCCCATACTGCTACCAATGACAAGCTCTATTTTTTGATTCTGATAACGCTCTAATAAAGTCTGAATCGTATAAGGGTCTTGACGATAATCTATCGAAGGAGCAATAAGGTTATTTGTATATTTTTCTAAAATAACTCGCTTTTCATCAGACAAAAAGCTGTCTAAACCGTGTAAATAAAGTGTCTTCATTTTTATGTAAAGTTATGAGTAAGATAATTCACTAGAAATAAAAAATATGATTTTATAGCAAAAAATGGTAAAGATTTTTATAAAGGTAAGTCAATATCGAATTAATTACGTTATTTTTAGTAAATTTAGTTTTCAAATTAAAAAAGAGAATGAAATACGAAATAAAATAAAATTTTAAAAAAAAGGATAATTTTAGTAGACTTCTACATAAAAATCAAGTCAGAAAATCAAAAGAAATAGATTCATGGAAAAAAGAACTTTTACAAATATTCTTATCACTTTAGGTGTTTTGGCACTAATTCCGATTGGTTTTTGGCTTTTTGCTTATCTGCAAAACCAACATGTAGATTGGAGTGAAACTTACATAACAAAAAGCAAAGAACCCTATAATAATTATATGGTTTTTAATTTGTTGAAGAATTATAAGGCAGAAAAAGAATTTGTTGTTGTAGATGACCTATTGACTGAAAAACTTGCAGAAGAAGAAATCAAAAATGCAAAAGAACCAATATCTTATGTTTTTTTAGGTGATTTTCCTTACTTATTAGATGACGAGATAGATTCTTTACTGAATTTTGTAGAGAGTGGAAATACTGCTTTTTTTGCTGCTAATACCTTTCCTGATACTTTATTTACACTATTAGAATTAGACAATCAAGTATATCAATATGTATATGATTCATTGGTTGCTACAAACTTTACAAACTCAGCTCTTATAGAAGAAAAAGACTTTGTATTTAATCACTCAATAAGAAATGAATCAGTAGCTCACTCGTGGAGTTATTTCAATGATTATCTTTTGGAGAAAAAGAAAACAAATAAAGTATTAGGCTTTCTTCATAAAAAGACTAAAATGAATAAGGCAGATACTTATCGAAATAAAAACAATGATAATTACCTAAACGAAGAGCAGGAAGAGTATAATGAAAATTATGAGGATGAAAATTATAATGACCAATATACAGACTCAGATATAGAAGAGAGTGAAGAAAATTATATGACAGACAAATTTAGTAATCATACTAATTTCATTCGTGTAAAATACGGAAAAGGATATTTCTATTTTCATAAAAACCCAGTTCTTTTTACCAACTATTATCTTATTCAAGAAAACGGAAAAAAATATGTCGAAAGGACTTTATCTTACCTTCCAGAAGGCGATATTTTGTGGGACGAACGTTCACATTATTACAAACAAATAAAAGGCGAATATAATAAGCAAGGTAGAAGTCCTAGTCCATTAAGTTATATCCTTTCACAACCTTCATTGGCTTGGGGATATTATACTTTATTAATTAGTGCGCTTTTATTTGTTATTTTTAGAGGAAAAAGAATGCAACGTATCATTCCAATTTTAAGAAAAGAACAAAATACATCATTAGAGTTTACAAAAACAGTAGGGCAACTTTATTATTTACAAAAAGACCATAAACGACTTTCACAACTCAAAATCCGTCTTTTCTTTGATTTTATTCGTACCAAATATCATATGAATACACAACATATAGACGAAGATTTTAGAAAAAAACTCTCTGAGCGTTCAGATATAAACAGAGAACTGATAGATTTGCTTTTGGCTGATATTCAGAAAGTAAACGGACAGCACGAAGTATCTGAATGGCTTTTACGAAAAATACACAATCAAATTCAAGAATTTTATACACATTGTAAATAAAAATTAATTACCAACTGAAATTCAGAGTAGTCAATTCTTAGTTTAAAAAATCTAACTTCTAACTTTATTTATGCAAGATTATTCAGATAATATGTCAGATAATTCATCCGAAAATCAATATCAAAATGATTTTCAGTCAGGAGAGATAAATCAGAATGAAAATTCGCATCAAGAATCTACTTTTACATCTTCTTCCAATGCACAACTAGATTTTATTTATCAATCTGTTTCAAGAGTAAAATCTGAAATTCATAAAATAATCATTGGTCAAGATGAAATGATAGATTTGCTTTTAGTAAGTTTGTTTGCTGATGGACACGTGCTTTTAGAAGGTGTTCCGGGGGTTGCCAAAACAATTACAGCCAAATTATTAGCTCGTACCTTGTCGATTGATTTTTCAAGAATCCAGTTTACGCCTGATATGATGCCAACTGATATTTTGGGTACAACTATCTATAGTCTTCAAGAGGCAGAGTTTAATTTTACACCAGGTCCTATTTTTTCTCAAATCGTTTTGATTGATGAGATAAATCGTGCACCAGCCAAAACTCAAGCAGCACTTTTTGAGGTAATGGAAGAACGCCAAGTAACAATTGATGGAACAACACACAAAATGAAACTTCCATTTTTTGTAATTGCTACTCAAAACCCTATCGAACAAGAGGGAACATATCGTCTGCCTGAGGCACAATTAGACCGTTTCTTGTTTCGTATTAGCTTAGATTATCCAACACTTAGCGAAGAAAAACAAATTCTTTATCGTTTTAAAAATCAACTTCAAAATGATATTTCGGTTGTAAATCCTGTTTTGAAAGGTGAAGATATTTTGGCGTGTCGTAAGATTGTAGAAGAAGTTCATATCAAAGACGAACTATTAGATTATATTGCCGAAATTACCTACCAAACTAGAAATCATGGTTCGCTTTACTTGGGAGCTTCGCCTCGTGCCTCACTTGCTATTATGCGTGCTTCGAAGGCGATGGCAGTTTTGCGTGGTCGTATGTTCGTAACACCAGAAGATATTCAAGAAGTGGCTTATCCAGTTTTGGGACATCGTATTATGATAACGCCAGAGCGAGAAATGGAAGGACTGACAGGCGAAGATTTGGTAAAAGAAATGATACAGAAATTAGATGTGCCTAGATAATTAAAAATAACAAAACGCCATTTTTATTTTAGAATTTGGCGTTTTTTTATGCACTTTTTTGCACAAAAAAAACATTCCTCAATGAAGAATGGCTTTTTCTATATGTTACTTTAATCCATTGATTTTTTTGATTATTTTTTTCTATTCGATAATAAGTTGTTTTGATTGAGTGGAATTATTTTTATTGAAATGAATCATATACATTCCGCTAGGCATTTTCTGAAGGTTTATTTTGAAATCTTGACTGCCTTTTTCAAATGTAGTGCTATATATTTTTCTACCGATTCCATCAAGAATAGTAATTTCAATGTTTTCTAAGAGAACAGTTCCAAAGTGAATAGTAAATATTCCTGTACTTGGATTAGGATAGATTTTGAACATATCAGTTTTTGAATTTTCTTCTCCTGTAATAATATCTTGAGTAGAAAAATATGCTGTTCTAGTCTGAATTATACAGCCATTTTGATTTATTATTTTGGCAGAATAATATCCTTTTTCTGTTGGAATAATTTTAAATTCTGTTCCTAAATTAGTGTTCAATTCTCCATTAAAATACCATTCTACACTAGCAATTTCATTTTGAGAAACTTGTATGTCTTCTAAGAAAAGAGATTTTTGATCTTCACTGAGCCTCAAGTAAATAGGAGAAGTTGTAAAGTGATTGATTTCTATCTCATTTGAAACTACACTACACCTATTATTCTGATGAGAGATTGCTTCTACTTGATATTTTCCTTGTATAGAGGTAGAAATTGAATTTCCTGTTTGCGTCAATAGTTTTCCACTTCTAAACCATTGATAATTTACTCCATTCTCTGCATTTTGAATAGAAATTGTAGTTTCAAAGTTGGGACAAATTGTGTTTTGAGTAGTTTCTAAAACAGGAATTTGAGGAATATCTGTCACCACAACCTCAATACTTGTACTTGCTTGACAATTATTTTCGGTAGTTACTTGAAGTGTATAAATTCCAGACTGAGTAACTTCTTGACTTTGAGTATTTCCAATGACCACATTATTTAAAAGCCATTTATAAATCAAATTTTGTCCTGTTTCAACGGCATTGATAGTTCCATTTTGACAGAATTTTATGGCATTTTGCTGTTGGATTTTTGCAACTGGATTTTGATTTAATCTGACTGTTACTTTTTCAGACATAAAACTACAAACTCCTTTTGTAATTTGGACTTGATAATCGCCAAAATGGTTTGCTGTAATTGTTTGGGTGGTTAATCCCAAATTATTTCCATTCAAATACCATGTATAAGTTGCATTTTCTACTTCTTGAGCTGTTAGTTCAATTGTATTTTCACAGCTTATTTGACTATTTTCTCCAAGTATTTTGGCTTCAAAAATTGGCTGAACTTCTATATTTATAGCTGTTCTTGCACTTTCTTTTCCTCCAATTCCGATAACAGAAACATAGAACGTGGTATTTTGAGAAACAGAAGGTAATTCAAAGTCTGTGTGGTCACTTTCTAGAAGTAAATCTCCATTTGTCTCTTGGTTGTACACCCTGAATATAGCTCCTGAACCTCTTACTTTTAGAGTTGCATTTCCATTTCCACAAACAGCAGAAACTGAAATCAAAATAGGGTTTTCTGGGAACGTCCATTCATTATCAGCAGAAGGGTCAGTTTCTATGTTTTGACTTACAATCCCTACTAATTTGTAACTGTAATAGGTATCTGCATTCAGATTTTGATCTTCAAAACTTGTTGTTGTAGTCGAAAACTCTCTTATAAAACGTTCATTTCTATATAATCTATAAGCTCTATGGATAGCATTTGTTTCCCACGTCAGATTTATTTGAGAAGTAGAAACTGAATTTGCACGAAGATTCAAAGGAATGAAATCTAAGAAACGAATCACTAAATCTGTTTTGGTAGAAGTGATTACATTTGCAGCCGTAACACCCACAAAAGCAGCATCATTGAAAATTACTGTTAAGTTTTCAATTTCATCAGCAACTGCATTATTTATAGCCGAACCATTGAGTTTGAAAGCTAATTCTGTATCAGAAATTTTAATAATTGAAGCTGTCAGTCCAGCAGGAATATTTGAAACATTTACTTTTCCAGTGGTTACAAAATCTTCTCCGTTTGTTCCTGTAAAAATATCACAGGCATAACTTTTTATAGAAATTGTATTTCCCAAAACGCCTGAAGTGGTTGGATAAATTTCAGAAAAACTTGCTGATGAATATAGAAGTTCATAACGCTGATTGACTGTAACATCAAAGGAACAAGTGGCTGTATTTCCACTATTATCAGTTACAATAAATGTATTTGTAGTTGTTCCAACAGGATATAAATCTCCAGAAGCAATTCCTGCTGTTTGATTGAGTGAAGCAATCGTACAATTATCAGAAACAATAGGCAAGGCAAAATTTACCACTGCGCCACAAACATTAGGGTCATTATTGACAATTATATTTGTCGGACAAGTAATGACTGGGTTTTGTGTATCAGAAACGGTAACAGTAAAATCATCATTTGCAGAAGTATTTCCATTTATATCATTTGCAGTCCAAGTAATTGTTGTAATTCCTACGTTGAAAACTTGATTTATTAAATCTGAAACTGTTCCAGTTGTTGCACCAGTCAGAACATAAGAATAGGAAGCAACAGAACAATTATCTGCTGCACTTCCATTTGGAATATTGGTTGCACCTATTAGATTTGTGAAATTACAATTTCCTACATCTGCATTTCTTGTGAAATTTGCTTGTGCTGTCAGAATTGGTAATTGAATATCATTTACCGTTACAGTAAAATTATCAGAGTTGGAAATATTTCCATTTGTATCTGTTGCTGTCCAAGTTACAGTTGTTGTTCCCACATTGAAAACTTGATTTGCTAAAGTTGTAACTGTTCCAGTTGTTGCACCAGTCAGAATATAAGAATAAGAAGCAACGGAACAATTATCAGAAGCTACTCCGTTGGGGATGTCTGTATTAGTAAAATTACAAACTCCATTATTTGCATTTCTTGTGTAATTTGACTTTGCTGTTAGAATTGGTAGTTGATTATCAGAAACTGTAACTGTAAAATCATCACTCAAAGAAACATTACCATTTTCATCAGTTGCAGTCCAAGTAACTGTTGTAGTTCCTACGTTGAATACTTGATTTACTAGAGTTGTAACTGTTCCAGTTGTTGCGCCAGTCAGAACATAAGAATAGGAAGCAACAGAACAATTATCAGTAGCACTTCCATTTGGAATATTTCCTATTCCTGCTGGATTTACAAAACTACAATTTCCTATATCTGCATTTCTTGTAAAGTCTGTCTGTGCTGTTAGAAGTGGTAATTGATTATCAGAAACTGTAACTGTAAAATCATCACTCAAAGAAACATTACCATTTGCATCAGTTGCAGTCCAAGTAACTGTTGTAGTTCCCACATTGAAAACTTGATTTGTTAAATCTGCAACTGTTCCAGTTGTTGCACCAGTTAAAGTGTAAGAATAGGAAGTAACAGAACAATTATCTGTTGCTATTCCGTTTGGAATATCGGTATTTACAAAACTACAATTTCCTACATCTGCATTTCTTGTAAAGTCTGTTTGCGCTGTTAGAAGTGGTAATTGATTATCATTTACAGTAACTGTAAATTCATTACTTGTAGAAATATTTCCATTTATATCTGTTGCTGTCCAAGTAATTGTCGTAATTCCCACATTGAAAACTTGATTTGCTAAAGTTGTAACTGTTCCAGTTGTTGCACCAGTCAGAACATAAGAATAAGAAGCAACGGAACAATTATCAGAAGCTACTCCGTTTGGAATATCGGTATTTACAAAACTACAATTTCCTACATCTGCATTTCTTGTAAAGTCTGTTTGCGCTGTTAGAAGTGGTAATTGATTATCATTTACAGTAACTGTAAAATCATCACTTAGAGAAATATTTCCATTTACATCTGTTGCAGTCCAAGTAATTGTCGTAATTCCCACATTGAAAACTTGATTTGTTAAATCTGCAACTGTTCCAGTTGTTGCACCAGTTAAAGTGTAAGAATAGGAAGTAACAGAACAATTATCTGTTGCTATTCCGTTTGGAATATCTGTATTTATGAACGAACAGTTTCCTACATCTGCATTTCTTGTAAAGTCTGTTTTTGCTGTCAGTGTTGGTAATTGATTATCATTTACAGTAACTGTAAATTCATCACTTAAAGAAATTTTTCCATTTACATCTGTTGCAGTCCAAGTAATTGTCGTAATTCCTACATTGAATACTTGATTTGTTAAATCTGCAACTGTTCCAGTTGTTGCACCAGTTAAAGTGTAAGAATAGGAAGCCACAGAACAATTATCTGTTGCTATTCCGTTTGGAATATCTGTATTTGTAAAATTACAATTTCCTACATCTGCATTTCTTGTAAAGTCTGTTTTAGCTGTCAGAGTTGGTAATTGATTATCATAAACAGTAACTGTAAAACTGTCACTTAGAGAAATATTTCCATTTGTATCAGTTGCTGTCCAAGTAACTGTCGTAATTCCTACGTTGAAAACTTGATTTGCTAATGTTGTAATTGTTCCAGTTGTTACCCCAGTCAAAATATATGAATACGAAGCCACAGAACAATTATCTGTAGCTGTTCCATTTGGAAAAGCTAATACCCCTGAGTTTATGTAACTACAATTTCCTACATTTGTAGTTACTCCATAGCTTGGTCTTCTTATTAGAATAGGTTTTTGATTATCTGAAATAGTAACTGTAAAATCATCAGAATTGGAAATATTTCCATTTGTATCAGTTGCTGTCCAAGTAACTGTTGTAGTTCCAACATTAAAAACTTGATTTAGTAAAGTTGTAACTGTTCCAGTTGTTGCACCTGTCAGAACATAAGAATAAGAAGCAACTGTACAATTATCTGCTGCTATTCCATTTGGAATATTTGTATTTGTAAAAGTACAATTTCCTGCATCTGCATTTCTTGTATAATTTGGTTTTGCTGTCAGTGTTGGCTTTTGTGTATCTTCATTTACTGTAACTGTAAATGATTTTGTAGCTATATTTCCTGCTACATCAGTAGCTCTAAAAGTATTGGTAGTAACACCAATAGGAAAGGCACTCCCAGAAGGTAAACCTGCTATTTGTGTTATAGTAGAAGTAGCCAAAACATAATTTATCTTACCTAAGAAAAAAGCATCTTGAGTAAGAGATACAGTTCCACTAAAAAGACCCCTTGCAAGAATATGATTAGAAGTAGTAAAGTTAGCATCTCCTATATTTGCATTTGCTGTTACTGAAGATGCAAGTATAGAAGGTACAGTAGGTGAATAACCTCTAACCCAAATAGAATATGTTTCCCCTGCTAGAAGAGCTAAATTTCCAACTTCTACATTATAATAGGATAGATTAGCTCCAGTAAATGAAATAGTTGTATTAGCTGCCAATGTCCAAGCAGCAGCATTGTTTTCGAAGCCAAACCTTGTGCCTCTTTTATAATATACTTCAACAAAATAAGGGTTTGCTGCCACTCCATTTGTATAAGGTGAAACATCAAGAGAAGTAATAACCATTGAATTAGTAGGTGTAATGTCAAAAATTACTCCTGATCCATCAAGCCTTAGAGCAATTGCAGCTCCATCAGTAACATTAGTAGCTGTTATAATAGGTGCATCATCAACCTTATCTCCAGCAGCCACTTGATAATTCAATACTCTAGTTTGTCCACTTTGTACACAATCAAAAGAGGCATTTTGAGGCATTGCAAAAACAGGGGGAGTGGTATCTTGTGCTTTTATTTGATAGGAAATTGCAAGTAGTATAAAAAGTAAAATGCTATTTTTAAGTAGAAGTAGTAGCTTTTTCATGAGGTAAAAGTTTTTTTTAGTAAATTTTACTTCAAAAATACTTATTCTCTATATGTGAAACTTAACAAGGTACTTCAGTGGTTGAAATTTGGTGTTGAGTGGTTGATTTTAAGAGTTAAGCGTTTTTAACTTTTTTTTAATTTTTATCTATTTGAGCATATTGAGCCTACTAAGTAAGTTTTCTTTGTGCCTTCGGCTAATATCATAATGATTTTTACCTATGGTAAGTACATTGTCTTGCAAATCAATATTATCTATAAAATAAGCATTAACAATGGTATTTCTGTGTATTTGTACAAAATCAGTAATTGGCAAACGCTCTTCAATTTCTTTGAGAGGCATCTTGACAGTAAATGTTTTTTCTTTTGTAGTAATCTGACAGGTTTTTTCTATTATTTCAACAACCAAAATATCTTTAATGGCTACTTTTTGTAGTTGATTAGTTTCTGTTTTGATAAAAAAATGGTCACGAATCAAAATATCACTTTTCCATTGCTTTCCATCTTCAATATGATTGGACTTTGCATAACGAGAAATAGCTAATTCGATAGTGCGTTGCAACAAGTCAGCATCAATAGGTTTTGTGATATAGGCATAAGGATTTGCTTCTTTGGCAGAGTCAAAAATAGCTTTATCTTCATACGAAGTAATAAAAATAATAGGCACAGAAAACTCTGAATTAGAAATTTTTTTGGCAACCTCAATTCCATTCATCGAACCATTGATATGAATATCCATCAGAGCCAAATCAGGTTTCATACTCACAAAAAAACGAAGCATTTCTTCTGAATTATCTGTCATTCCGACCAATTCATAACCCAAATCATCTTCAACAATTCTTCTAATAGTGTTGGCAAAAATAGGTTCATCTTCTACTGCAATAATTCTCATATATGTTGTGTATTTTATGTCATCGGTGGGACACCGACAACGGCAGAGGTTTTTAGGTAATAAAAATTAAATAAGATACTTATTTTGAAGTAATAAATTATTGATATTCAATGTATTACATCCGTAATATTTAATTAGCTTCGCTGCTTTTGCAGGTCACAATCATTCCTAAGTAAATATAAAAATTACAAATCAAACATTGAGGGAAATAATTCTAAAAGGTAGATTTTTTAAATTAAATGGTTGTTTTTGATGAATGAATGGTTTTTACTCCGTCGGAGAAATGGTTGGAATACCAAGAGTAAAAGTAGTTCCTTCATTTTTTTTGCTTTTTATATCAATAGTAATACCGTTCATTTTGGCAAACTCATAACACAAAACCAGTCCTAAACCTGTACTTTTTTCTCCTCGTAATCCTTTTCTAGTATGAGCCAAATTAAGCTCAAATATTTCTTTTTGAGCATCATTACTCATTCCAATTCCTGTATCTGTTAGTTGCAAGATAATTTCATTTTGATTTTCTTCTTGATATGCCAAAATGCTGATTTTACCTTCTTTGGGTGTAAATTTTAAAGCATTCGAAATAAGATTTCTTATAATGGTTTGAAACGAATCTTTATCTACATAAATAAATAAATCTGTATTGATTTGTACATCAATTTCTATGTGCAGACTTTGAGCAAGATTATGATAAATATTGACTGTTTCTTTTGTAATATTTTGTAAATCAATAATTTGTGGGCTGTGTTTTATTTGATGTTGTTGAGTTAAAGCCCAATTCAATAAATTATTAAGTAATGTATTCAGATTTTGAACTGAATTATCAATGTATTCTCCTAATTGGTGCAACCCTTCAGAATTATTCTTTTTTAAAAAATAATCTATTTGTTTGGAAATATCTTGAAAAGCTATTAAAGGACTCCGTAAATCGTGGGCGATAATAGCAAAAAGCTGATTTTGAGTGAAGTTTGCCTTTTCTAAGGCTTTATTTTGCTTCTCAAAAAGAATATTTTTGTTGGCTAATGCTTGAGTAGCTTTTTGGATTTGTTCTTCTAAAAGTTTTTTGCCTAATCCGATTTGATATAATCTCCATTTATAGATAAGATAAACCAACGCTAAAAATAAGATAAGCAAACTAAATAAAAACCAAGGTTGAAGATAGAAAGGTGCAACAAGAATTAGTTTTAGAGTAATTCCTTTGTTATTCCAGATGCCATGATTATTAGCAGCTTTTATTCGGAGAGTATATTTTCCGTGTGCAAGTCCTGTAAGAGTCAGTTTACCTTCATTTCCTAAACTTACCCAATCGTCTTGAAGTTCATCTATTTTGTAGGCATATTGATTTTTTTCTGGACGGTAATAATTGAGAGTTACAAAATCAAAACTCAAAATTTGAGCTTCTTCAATCGGTAATTCTAATTTTTTTATTTGATGTAATGGTTTATCAAATTTAATTATAGAATCTTGCTTAGTGATTTTAGTAAAATATAAAGGAGGTATAAAATTATTTCGTTTCATTTGATTAGGAAAAAAAGCATTGAGTCCATTTATTCCACCAAAAAAAAGTTCTCCTTCTTCATTTTTGAAATAGGCTTTCGTATTAAATTCATTGTTTTGTAATCCATCTGACTCATCATAATTTTCAAATATTTCTGTTTTTTTATTAAATTTTGAAATGCCATAATTTGTACTTAGCCAAAGATTATTTTGCTCATCTTCCAAAACAGCATAAATAACCTCATTAGGCAATCCATCACTAATAGTATATTTTTTGAAAATTTTAGCTAGAGTATCAAAACGATAAAATCCATCTTTAGTGCCTAACCAAATTATTCCTTTTTTATCTTGATGAATAGATAAAACATAGCAAGTTGTATTTTTAGATTTTGAGTTTGGATTATAAAAAATGGGTTTGTTGTGTGTATTTTTAAGTAAAGCAATGCCATTATTTTGAGTTCCTACCCAAATTTCATTTTGTTTTGTATAATACAAACAAGTTACTTTTCCATATTTTGTAGAAGAAAGTATTTGTTTTGTAATGGGATTATATTTTTGAAGTATATTTCCTTCCGCAAACCAAACTGTAGAGTCATTGAGTGGTAAAAGAGCCGTACAATTTTCTTTAGTGTTGTACTCAGTGGAATTTTGAAATGTGGTTAGATTGATTTTTATAATTCCTTGATTTGTTGCAAACCATAGAGGAGGTGGAAAAGTATATTTTGTATAGATTTGTTGTTTCAATAAATTTGGATATGAGTTATAAGCCCACGTTTTTTTGATTGAATCTCCCAAGAAAATATCTATATTATTTTCTTCATTATATGTTCCAATCCACATATTTTTAGTAGTGGGTTCTTGAAAAATAGTGCGTACACTTTCTCCTAATTTATACTCTCTCAAACTAAAAAGGGTATACAGAGGAACAACTGCAATACCAGCCCCATAGGTGCAAATCCATAAATTATCTGTTCTGTCTTTGTAGATAAATACAATGGAATATTTGCTTGTGTTGAGAGAAGAATTTGTAAAATCAATATAGTTTGAGATTTTTTTTTGACTTTTATCAATTATCAAAATACCTTGTGAGTTGTAACTATACAAATTATCATCTTCTTGAATTTGAGAAGAAAAGGGAAGTCCTAGTTTGTCACAAGTATTAAAAAAATTAGGCAAAATATTTATTTTGAATACTGTTGTGTCATAGACTTTATATAAGTGACTATAATTTTTAGTATATAAATTATACGAAAACCATAACTCATTTTTTTTACCAAAATAGTCGCTATAAAAGGGGAATAATGCTATATCTTTCCACTCTTGATTTGTCTTTTTTTTGTATGAAATTTTTGTTAATGTGATATTTTTATCAATTAATTCCTCAGTAATAAGTAGATATTTTTCTTCTTCTTGATTTTTATTTTTTAAAATACGTTCATAAATACCTGTTATTTTTTTTTTGGAAAAACTTGGGAATTCATCTGAATAATTTTGCCACTTGTGATGATTTACTTTCTTGAAAAATAGTTGCTCGTTAGCAATAATCCATATTGTTTTTTCAGAATCAATCAAAATAGATAGAATATTTTTCTGATTAAAAAAAACAATTGTAGAAATTTTTTGAGTATATAAATCTATCTTACTAAGTCCTGCTGTTGTACCCAGCAAAAGAAAATGCTCATTTAACTGAACAATAGCTTGAATTTCATTCGAACCCAAAAAAATACTATCTTCTTCGTTATTACGAAAAGTTAGAAAGTTTTTGCCATCATATCTACATAATCCATCATTTGTTCCCAACCACATAAAACCCTCTTTATCTTGCAGAGCGCAATTTACAAAGGCATTTGCTAGACCATCTTTTGTTTGGAGGTGTTGGTAATTAAGGACATAATTTTGAGAAAAACTAGAATAAGAAAAAGATAAATAAAACAGGAAAACTAGAAATATTTTTAACCAAAAAGTCATTGATGCTTGATAGTTAAGTAGAGTTATTTATGAAATAAGTGATTTAAAAATATGTACAAGTACAGTAGTAGACATGAGTGGTAAAATTGTAGGTGTCTTCACAAAAAATGGTAATTATTTTAGTATAAAAGCATTTTTTTGCCGTTGTTGGCATCCCCACTAACAACAATATTTCCCATATCCAGTATTTTAATGAACAAGATACTTTATTTTTTAATTAAATAGAATTTTGTTTTTTCTTGCTTTATGAGTAATAGCTAACTCTATATTTGATTTATTTCTAATTTATAACAAAATCTATTCTTCCCCTTTAATCCAAGTAAAGTTAGTCTTATTAATCTTTGAGGTTAGTTTTTCCATCTGTAATAAGTAGGATTATAGGATTTGTTTTTTTCTTGTAAATGATTTTGAGATTGAGTAGCAAACCTAGAAAAGCGTCCTTTCCATATTCAAATGGTAGGGAAGGCACTTTTTTAAAATCTTCTGCTTAGCTTTTCGCACTACCTTCTTTGAGGATACACAAAAAACCAACTCTATCTCATAGATAACTTTTTTAGTGGAATTTTTCTAAATTCAAGAGTCAAGGTAGGCTTTCTATAATCAAATTGGTTGGGTCACGCTGTGTTAGGACGACACAAGAAAAACAAAAAACCTTCACTCAAAGAGTAAAGGTTTTGTATAACTACTTTATATTTTAAAAATTCTATTCAATAATAATTGCTTTTGAGTAGGTAGCACCATTTTGATTGAAGTGAATGAGATACATTCCTTTCGGTTGATTGGTAAGATTTATTTTCAACTCATTTTTTCCTTTTTGAAATTTTTGAGAGCTTACTTTTCTACCAATTCCATCAAAAACCGTTACCTGTGTATCTGCTGCTAAAGCAGTTTCAAAACGTACATTCACTATTCCTGTACTCGGATTTGGATACACACTGAATGTATCTTGTTCAAACTCATTTTGATTTGCTTTTACTTTCGTTGCAATTCTAGTAGCAGGATTAGGACAGAATGATACTTTGTAACTCCCTGCATTTCCATTTGGTGTATAAATAGCTACATCAGCAATCAATTCTTCACTTGCATCTATGCTTTGTTGTGTTATTTCTACATTGTTATGGAAATATTTTATTACACTGGCTACTCTCTCTACACGTAATTTATCTCCTACTTGATAGTCAATAATTACCCCAGAAGAAGGCGTGTATCCTGCAATTGCCTTTCCATTTGCAAGTACATACCATCTGTATTTAATAGAACTGAAATAAGGAGTTGTATTTTGAGTCGTTAATCCAAACATATAAGATATATTTTGAGCCACTGTATTTTCTACAAATCCGTCTTGATTTGCAGCCAAGGTATTGGTTGTATGTACTCCTGCATCCCAAGCAGTAGTGCCTGTGGTTTTGTTTACTGTTGCCCCACTTGTTGTTACATCTGCTTCCACTACAAAATCAACAGGGTAACTCAGTACTACATTTTTTGTAATACTACTAAATGCTCCACTTGCTGTAACTGTATAATATCCAGCAGGTTGGTTGCTCAGTGTATTAGTGGTACTTACTGTTGCATTTGCAGCATTTTTCCATATATAGGTAGTAGCAAACGTTCCTCCTGTCACTGTAGCAGTAGCTGAGCCAGTAGAAACTCCACAATCCAATAAAGGAGCTGAAATACTTAGATCTAAAGCACAATTGATAAATAAAACTTTAGGAAGTGTGGTATTTGCTGTGTATAAACCAGCATCTACGACTAAATCTTGTGTTGTTACGCTTGTGCTAGTATAAAATACAGAGCCATTTTTACTATATCGTATTTCTGTACCTACTCGTTCAATTTTGAATCCATCTCCTGTTTGATAGCTTCCAAAATCCCCTTTATTAACTCCTTTTTCAACTACATATACTTTTCCACTAGAAGTAGTGTAGATCGCATATTCTATAGAATTAAATGCAGTTCCATTCTCTTTTTTGGACAGTCCAATCAAAGAAGAAGTAGTTGCATTATCTACATTGAATACAATTCCCCCATTTCCGATTACTTTCTGAGTAGAGTTTGCATTAGTGTTCCATCCTGTTGTGCTTGTATGGTCTAATTGTCCATTTGCATTTAGGGCTAGATTTGTTAGGTTTGTCCACGTTAGAGGTGCGCCAATGAGATAAGAAGCGTTATAGGTGATTCCATCTTTGGTCAATTCTAATTGGTAAGTTCCTGCACTGAGTCCAGTAATATTTGCTGTATTAGCTCCGTTTGACCATACATAAGTTGCACCTGTTGCTGTAATATCAATAGTACCAGCAGTTCCTCCAGTTCCACAGTCGATTCCTGTAACGGCTGCTGTATAGGTTTGACTTCCACCTGTTGCTCCACAAAATGAAACTTGTACTTCTCCTGTACTGCCTGAATTAATAGCTACATCAGCGACTAATGTTTCAGTAGCATTAATAGTATATTGGTGTACTACAGTTCCATTTTTATAGAATTTCATTTGACTTCCTTCTCTTGCTACTGTAAATACATCTCCTTTTTGGTAGGCTACTGCTGTACCAGGATTTTTATTATAGCTTGGAACAGCATTAGAGTTTCCTACAAAGTACCACGCATAATCAATAGAAGTATAAGAGGCAGCTGTATTTGGTTTTGCTAAACCTATCATATAAGAACTTGTATTGCTGGTGATAGTATTACTTACCCAACCATTGGCAGTAGCAGCTAATTGTTGTGTCGAAGCAGAGTTTGCTCCACTTGTCCAGCCTGTAGCATTTGTTTTTGTAAGAACATTACCTGCACTACTTACGTTTGCTTGGTTCTCAAAATCTACTTCATATCCGATAGCTACGTGTTTTGTACGAGTTCCATACACACCTGTTGCTGTTACTGAATAAATGCCTGTGTTTTTATTTAAAATACTTGCTGTATTTTCTCCACTAGACCAAGCATAAGTAGTAGCAAGTGCTTCACCAAGTAGAGTTGCTGTTGCAGCACCAGCTCCATCGGTAGGACAAGTATTAGAAGTAAATGAGGTAATTTCTAAAGCAATAGGACAACTTGTAAACTGAACTTGAGGAATACGTCCATTGGGTGTGTACATAGTGGCATCAGCAATTAAATCACCTGCTGCAACGCCCCCAACTGTTCTAAATGGAGTGCCATTTTTAGAATATACAAGGGTTGTTCCTGTACGCTCTATTCTGAAAATATCGCCATTTTGATAGGTACCAAAAGTACCTCCAACACCATATACAACACCATTTTCATAAACCACGATACTTCCAGCATTTGTAAGATAAATAGCATAACGAATACTAGCATATCCGACAGCTCCTTTGTAGTAAGAGAGTCCGATCATATAGTTATAAGCATCTTTTTCTTCTGCTGTAAAGGTAATTCCTCCATTAGCAATTATTTTTTCTTCAGAAAAGGCTTTGCTTGTCCAGCCAGTTGTAGCTGTAGATTTAGTAAGTCTTTTATCTACTAGAGTAAACTCAGTCAAATCTGTCCACGTTAAATCATAGCCTACTTCATAAGTAGCTGTATAATCTGTTCCTCCATCAGTAATAGTAACTTCATACTCCCCTGCTGAAAGTCCAGTACGGTTTTGAGTAGTAACTCCACCATCTGACCAAGCATACGTTTGGCTACCACTAAACTCTGAAACATCTAAATCAATTGCTCCTGTACTTCCTCCTGAACAACTTATGCTTGTAATAGTGGCAGCAAGTAATGGAAGTGTAAGGGTAGTTCCTGCTTCTCCAGTACCTATAGTTTCAAATGTATTTGTTCCTGCACAATCATTATAGGAATAGACTCTAAAGAAATACTGTGTACTAGGATCTAATCCTGTAACTACAATATTTGGATTCGTGGAAGTACCTGCATAAATTACCTGTTCTCCTGCATCATTCCAACTCAAATCTGCTGTTGGGAGAGAAGCTGCATTAGTAGGAGCTGTAAAACCATTCGTACTATTTATTTTAATGACATAACCTGTTGCTCCTCCTGTTGGTGCATCATAACTTACAACATCTAATGTACTAACTGTTGGGTTATTTCCTGCTAATAGATTGGTTACTTGAGCTGTGGGAGCAGAACAGGCAGAAAGCGTAGTAAAACTAATTTGGTTTCCATAAACTGTAAGACCCTCATTAATAGTATAGGTTTTTGAATAAATTATAGTGTTAGAAGGTAAGCTACTTATTGTTTGTGAAAAACTTCCTACTCCTGTACCTATTTGTGCTTTATTATTTGAAGTAGTAGGATTTGGAGTAATTGCCCAAACAATTCCTCTTTCTGAAATAGATAAAGTAGCATCTCCACTATTTATTATTCCACCTAAATCAGCAGTATTTGTTGTTATATTTAAAGCATTAGCTGTATTAATAGTAGGTAATGTAGTTACCTTTCTAATATACCTGCCCACTCCTTCTGCAACATATAAAGCTCCATTATTAACGTACAAATCGGTAGGAGAATTTAGTGTAGCATTTATAGCTAATCCACCATCACCAGTAGAAGAATTAGTTCCTGTTCCTGCAAAAGTAGAGTATATACCTGTAGGAGTAATTTTACGAACACTATGTCCAAAACCAGAAGTAGTCACATAAATATTTCCTAAAGCATCGACAGTTACACTACTGGTAGCTCCTGTACCATTTCCTGTAGTGTTAGTTGTTCCATCTCCTGCTACTGTCGTAATTATATTTGTAGATAAATCTATTTTTCTAATATACCTGCCCACTCCTTCTGCAACATATAAAGCTCCATTACTAATGTACAAATCGGTAGGAGAATTTAGTGTAGCATTTATAGCTAATCCACCATCACCAGTAGAAGAATTAGTTCCTGTTCCTGCAAAAGTAGAGTGTATACCAGCAGGAGTAATTTTACGAACACTGTGTCCAAAGCCAGAAGTAGTTACATAAATATTTCCAGCCTCATCAATTGCTACTGAACTTGTAGCACCAGTACCATTTCCTGTAGTGTTATTTGTTCCATCTCCTGCTACTGTCGTAATTATATTTGTAGATAAATCTATTTTTCTAATATACCTGCCCACTCCTTCTGCAACATATAAAGCTCCATTACTAATGTACAAATCAGTAGGAGAATTTAGTGTGGCATTTATAGCTAATCCACCATCACCAGTAGAAGAATTAGTTCCTGTTCCTGCAAAAGTAGAGTGTATACCAGCAGGAGTAATTTTGCGAACACTGTGCCCAAAGCCAGAAGTAGTTACATAAATATTTCCAGTCTCATCAATTGCTACTGAACTTGTAGCACCAGTACCATTTCCTGTAGTGTTATTTGTTCCATCTCCTGCTACTGTCGTAATTATTTCAGTAGCACTATTGAGTGTCGTAAAACTAATCTCATTTCCATAAGCAGTTCCTTCACTATTGATAGCATACGAACGAACGAAAATAGTAGTAGCAGAAGGCAAGCCTGTTATAGTTTGATTGAAAACTCCTGTTCCAGTTCCTATTTGTACTTTATTATTTGAAGTAGTAGGTGTTGTACTTGTTCCCCAAACTATTCCTCTTTCTGTTACAGTTGCACCTCCATCAGAAGTTACGTTTCCTCCTAAATCGGCTGTGGTAGCTGTTACGTTTGATTGAGTGGCTGTTGTTACTGTAGGTGATGTATTTGTAGGAGTTATAATATCTACTTCAAAAACTAAATCAAAATTAGCATTTGGACTTCCATTAAAATAAAAAGTTCCTCCATTATATGTACTAGCACCTGAATTTTCTACAAGAAGAGATGCAGAAGTAAAATAAAATGTATAGTTACTAGAGTTAGTTACTAAAATGTTCAGACTACTTACATCGACTTCTTTAAAATCTGTAGCTGTACCAGAAGCTGTAAAACCTAATCCTGATAATGTGCCTAATGTTGCTCCTCCAGTTCCATTTCCAGATTTGATATTGAGTGTAACTCCTGTCATAGAATTTCCTGCCAAAAATCTTATTTTATCTAATTTTCCATCTTGGCACGTCGTAAAACTTTGTCCAATATCAGAGCCATTAGCTTGTGTAACAGTTGAACTGGTATTAGATATAGTACATTGTCCTGCTGATAATGTAGTAAAACTAATCTGATTTCCATAAGAAGTTCCTTCACTATTGATTGCATAAGCACGAACAAAAACAGTAGTAGCAGAAGGTAATCCTGTTATAGTTTGATTGAAAATTCCTGTTCCAGTTCCTATTTGTACTTTATTATCTGATGTTGTAGGAGTTGATGATGTTCCCCAAACAATGCCATTTTCTGTTACTGTTGCACCTCCATCATTGGTTACATTTCCTCCTAAATCGGCTGTGGTGGATGTTATGTTGGCTTGAGTTGTTGTTGTAACTGTAGCTAGAGAAGCGGAGAAAAAAGCTCCTAAATCATAACTCCCATCATCGTGTTCATAACTTAAATAGAGCCTATCGTTAAATAAAATAAAAGGACTGACATCATCAACTCCTTCATTCGTATAATTTGATGGGTTAGAAATTTCAGTTAGTGTAGTTCCATCATAGCTAAATAATACTCCTGCAAAAGTAGAGGTAGTATAATACATGTAGGCTTTTCCATTGTATTCAATTCCGTGCTGATTTAAGTTTAAGGATGAATTATAACCAGTTGCACTACTTGTATAACCAACAGGATTAGGCACTTCTGTTAAAGTTGTTCCATTATAAGTAAATAAAGTATAATAACTCGTATTATGTCTATAACTCACATGTAATTTTCCTGCATAAACAAAACTTTCTCCTTCATACCCTCTTGCTGAATTTTCATAACCTGAAGGATTGGATATTAAAGCAAGATTAGTTCCATTAAATTTATATAGTTCGTATGCTCCAGCATTATTTCTATATTTTATATACAAATTACTATTATAGATAATTCCTTCAGCCCTGTATCCTCTTGCCGAATTAGTATAATTAGATTGTACACTAGGAAAAATAGGAGTAAGAGTAGTTATATTGCACTCCATAAGGACATTATTACCTGTGTTAGCTATATATTGTCCATATAATTTTCCATTGAATACAATAGGATTACCTGCATATCCTACATTTTCATAACCACTTGGGTTAGTTATATGTGAAAAAGTAGTTCCATCATACTTGAATAAATGATAAGCAGATGTTGTTGTGTTTACATATTTTAAATAAAGTGCATTATCATATACAATAGGCTGACTAGAATATTCGTAACCAACAGGATTGGGAATAGGTGTTAATGTAGTTCCGTCATAGCTTACCAAAATAAATTCTCCTGCATTGGTTCTATATCTTAGATAAAGTTTATTATCAAAAACAATGGCTTCTCCTCTGTATCCATGTGTAGCTCCATCATAACCACTAGGACTCGGAACAGGAGTAAGAGTTGTTCCATTATATTTCATTAAGTCGTCATTATTACCGTTATCACGGTAACGCATATAAAGATTTCCATTATAGATAATCGGTTCTTTATTATGTCCATAGTTACTAGCATCATAACCACTAGGGCTAGGAATAATAGAAAGAGTTGTGCCGTCATATTTGCCTAAATCATAATTTCCATCATCTCCTAAATACCTCATATATAAAACATTATTATATACAATTGGAGAATCTCTGTAACCTCTATTATCAGAATTATAACCACTAGGACTAGGAATAAGAGAAAGTTGAGCTTTTAATAAAGGAATTGATATTCCTCCATTAAAAATAAGTAGAATCAAAAAACCAAAAGTTTGTAGTATTTGTCTTTTTTTCATATTAAATATTATTTTTATAAAATGGATAAGCTCAATAAAATAACTGCTCAATAACTTGAGTAGCAATGATGTATAATTTAAGTAAAAATAATTTTGCTATGAAATTTTATAACGTCAATTCAACATAAAATCAACATTTTTTTTTAGTTACAAAAAAACTTCTTTTTAAAATATGAAAGTAAATTTTTATAAAAAATATGTAGGATAAACGCACGAAAAAAACTTATCTTTATTGGTTTATTTTCTATTTAATGCAAGACTCTATTAATTTTTTGTTTTCTGATATTAAAGATTTCAGACAACCTTGGAAAGTTCTACATAAACTTTGTGATATACTTTTTATAGCTCTTTGCACCTTGATATCTAATGGTAAAGACTTCGAAGATATGGAATCTTTGGGAAAAGAATGCTTTGAATGGCTCTTACAATTTATAGAACTTCCTAACGGTATTCCTTCTCACGATACTTTCAACTCAAAAAAAATTTTTCGGAGAAGTAAATGATGCTTTCATTTGGACGCAAGTAAAAGAAGAAAATACAGATACTACAAGAGAAACAACGCATGGTAGAATAGAAATAAGGAAATGTAAAATAATGAAAGCAGAAGAACTTTTAGTGACTCACTTTATAGAAAAGTGGACACATTTGAAAACAATTATCAGAATAGATTATGAACGTATAGAAAATAACATAACATTTTGTAATACAAGGTATTATGTAAGCAGTAAATTAGCTTCTGCTGACTATTTTAATACAGCTATTAGAGGACATTGGGGTATTGAGAATCAACTTCATTGGCATTTAGATATGACTTTTGAGGAAGATAAAAATAGAAGCAGAACAGCTCATTCACAAGTGAATCTAAATATTTTAAGAAAAATAGCTTTAAATAAAGTAAAGCGTTCGGATGAAAAATTAAGTCTAAAAAAAAGAAGATTTAAAGCAAGCTTAAATAAAGACTACTTAGAAAAACTGATTTTCTCATAAATCTTTCGTGCGTTTACCTTAAGCATAGACTGATAAATACATAAATTCTACTACCGAGTTCACGTTATTTACACCACAAAAATTGTCAGACAACAAAAATTTTTGATTGATTATCTACTTTTTGTATTATAATACTCAACCGTTTTTTGTTACTGAAACTACTATTATTCTCTAGAAATAAACTTCATATTTTATCTGATTTCATTTTTATGAAAAATCTGTTTCATACTTATTACTCAAATGTTCTTTTTACTATTGATAAATATTTGAGAGATAGGTAGTTTGTTAAACTGTTTAATTGGCAGAATTGTATTTTGATTAATATTAAGTAGATTTAATCCTGCTTCTGTACCTACATAAATCAATGAATCATTAACATAAAGCTAATGAATTGATATGATTAGAATAGAGTAAGTGAGTTTGTTTTTCATTTATTGTGTATGTTTTGTAATCATGACCATCATACCTACAAAGTCCGTCTTTTGTGCCAAACCACGTAAAACCTTTATTATCTTCAAGAAACAGATTAAATTTTTACAACCCTATTTGTAATAAGTTGAAAGTAACAAAGTATGAAAAAAAATATAAAATTAGTTTTTTTACTTAAAAATTAAATGATTTAGGTTTTAATTCTATTAGTTAAATGTTGCTTATCAAAGATAATAAAATTATAACCCTGATGAGTTTTCAGGCAATTTATTGTATATTCACTCGTTCACTTTCCATAAATCATCTGAAAATTTATCAACTTAATTCTATCAAAATATGCGTTTTCTACTACTGATTATTTTTTTATTTGCTTTTTCTATTCCCTCCTTTTCTCAAAATAATAATTCAGAAACTACTCGTTTGCCTGTTCGGAAAGATGGAAAGTGGGGAGTAATTGACCAAAATTCAAAAACGATTGTTCCCATTGAGTACGATTTTGTAGAAGTAGCAGAGTTTAATTATTTACTTCTTAAAAAAGATAATGGAACAGAAAGTAAATGGATTGCAGCCGACCAAAATGGAAAACCTCTGTTATCTTTTACAGAAAATGCTACTGAAATAAAAGTAATCGATTCTCTACTGATTGCCTATAAAAATCAAGAAAATAAATATACTTTTTTGAGTAAAAATGGCAGCAAAACAACAGCTAATTTTGATAGAATCCATAAAATGAGAAATTCTTATGCTTTAGGATTTGATACTAAAACTAAAAAGTACAGTTTGATTAGTCCAGAAGCTACCATTCTAATTTCAACTATTGATACAGCTTATTTTTTAAATAGTCCAACTATCAAAGTTCAGAGTAATGTCATTCTTGCCAAAAAAGGAAAAGAGGAGTATTTGCCCAATCTAAAAAATGAAACTCTAGCTCAAAAATCACTTTACAACATTACACTACTGCCAAATGGTTATACCAGTTTTGGTGCTGGTCGTCCGTTGGGAGTTGCAGATGAAAATGGACAGGTAGTTATTGAGCCAAAATATGCTTCTATTGTTGCGCTTTCAATGGATTATTTGGCATTGAAATCTCCGACAGCAGAATGGTCTTTGTACGATTTGAAGGCAAAAAAAGAAATTACGACAGCCGAATATTCATTTTTTGAAGTGGTAGAAATTGACAATACAGGTAAAAATAATGAAAAAGAAATACGAATTACAGCCTGTAAAAATGGAGCTTGTGGCGTAATGGATAAAGACGCAAAGTTTATTTTACAGCCCATCTATTCTCAAATTTATAACCTTCAAAATTTTCTTTTTGTAGGAAAGAACGAACTTAATAAATGGTCAATTTTAGATACAAATGGAAAGAAAATTCTTAGTCAAAATTTTGACCTTGTTTATGATTTTACAGAATATTCTCCTTTCACAAAAGTAACTACACCACAAGGCGACGGAATTATTGATAAAAGTGGAAAGCTAATCTTGAATCCAATTTATACAGGAATTGATATTTTTACTCCTAAGAAAAATGAAACGATTGTTTTTGCTTATCAAAATGAAAAAATTACTGTCTTAGAATTTGATAAATCAAACAATAAAAAGAAAGAAACCGTTTTTCCTTCTTTCCAAACTTTGCCTTCCAATTATTCAAAATTAGATAAACCAGAAGTTTTTACGGCACAACTAGCCAATCGCCTTTCGACAGATTACCGTTGGTTTCAGAATCCAAATACCAAAAAATGGCATTTATTAAATAAACAACGTGAACCAGCTTTTAAAGAAGGTTTTGATGTAATTTCAGTAGAGCCAATTGCAGGTTTTACACTAGGTAGAAATAATGTAAATGGAAGTCTTTCGGCTGCTGCGCTGATTGACCACAAAAATGGCAAACTCATTAGCCAAAACAAACTTTTTTATGCTGAGTTAGAAGATTTCAGAACAGCAGATGTAGCACGAGCTTATGCAGATAGCACAAAAGAAAATGCCATTCTGACAAAAGCAGGACTATTAGTTACTCAAATTGCAGGAGCTACAATCGATTCAATGACCTATTTTTCTGAAAAACGATTGCCAATAAAAGCAGGTGGAAAATATGGACTGATGGACGAAAAAGGACAGGTAATTTTGCCTCCAACCTATTCAATTATTATGCCTTTCGAAAATGGAGTGGCAAAGGTTCAGTTAGGGCAAAGTTTTGGAATAATTGATAACACAGGAAAAGTCATTTTGCCACTAGAATATGAATACATTGGTAGTTTTGAAAACAATATGGCTTTAGTTGTAAAAGGTAAAAAAGTAGGTGTAACCACTAATAAAGGCAAAATAATCATAGAACCTCAGTATGAAAGATTAAGTATAGAAAATGGAGTTATCAGAGCTAGAAAAGACGGAAAATGGGGAATTATAGACACGCAAAACAAACCTATTTTGCCTTTTGAATATCAATATATCAGTACGTTTTCTGAAAATGTAGCCATTATTAGAAAAAATAATTTGTGGGGATTTTTATCGAATCAAAATAATGTTCCCAAAGTTATTTTAGAACCTTCTATCAAAGCTGATTTTATTAATGAAATTAGAAATGGAATGGCAAAAGTAAGTTCGGAACGCTATATTGAAGAAGATGGATACGGAACAAAAAATGCTTTTTATAAAAAAAATGGAATCATCAAAACTAATGGAGATTGGGTTTTAGAACTCAACTATAGTTTTATTGAAGATGATATTTTTGAGGCAGGGCAAGAACTTGTTTTAATAGAAGAGAATAATAAAGTAGGTTATGCTGATAAAACAGGAAAAATAATTGTTGAGCCTTTATATGATGCGATTGAAAGCAATTTTTCGGAAATTTATTTTGCTAAAAAAGGAATTTCAGAAGTGAAAAAGAATAATCTAATTGGTTATATCAATCACGAAGGAAAACAAATCTTGCCTTTAGAATTTTCAAAAGTAGCTGATTTTTATGGAATTTATGATGTCAAAGATGCCGTAACAGTTGCCCAAAAACAAAACAAAAAGTATGGAACAATAGACAGACACAATAATACAATCATTCCCTTCGAATACGATTTTATAGGAATGGACGAGAGAAATGATACACTTTCTTTTGTCAAACAAAACAACAACTGGGGCGTAATCAATCCTTTTGGCAAAACAGTTATTCCGATTCGTTATTCGTCAGTAAAATATTTACAGAAGCCAAATACGAAACAGGCTTTGATTGAAGTATTTTTGGATTCTGCTGTTGTTTCTTATTTAGATGAAAAAGGAGATTTTCTTGAAGAAAATCCAAACCAAAATTTAATTATTGTAGAACAAGGAGGGAAATTTGGAATCAAAACAGATATAAATTCAGAAACGTTTTTAGTAAATCCTTCTTATGATTTTATAGAAGAGTTTGGAAAAGTAGGCAAAAATTCTTGGGCAAAAGTAGGAATTAAAGACCCAAAAAATCCGAAGCAACTACTTTATGGAATCATTGATAATCAAGGAAACGTTGTTTTAAAACCTGACTATTTAGAAATTGGAATTTTGTCAGAAGGAAAAATAGCTGTTCAGCAAAACAACAAATCAAGAGATAAACAGCTTTTTGGTTATTTGGATGAAAACGGTAAAAAAGTAATCGATTTTGCTTATTACAAAGCCTTTCCATTTTTAGATAATATGGCAAAAGTAGATTTGTCAAGAGCTGGTACAAAATGGTCGTATATCAATGAAAAAGGCGAAGTTGTCATTAAATCAGCTTACACTTCTGGAAGTAATTTTGGTGAAGGAATGGCAATTGGAGAGAATTTTTTGATAGACAAAACAGGAAAAAGAATTAAGAGACTGTCTTATCAAAATGTAAATCCAATAGGCAATTTTGAAAATGGAGTGATTGGACTAGAAACTGAAAGAGGCTTTATTCATATTAAAAAAGATGGAACAGCCCTTTATCCCTCATATTTTGATAGCTTAACACAATTTAGAAACGGAATTGCTTTTGTCAAAACAGGTGAAAAATACCAACTGTTAAGACGCTCTACTGAAAGTCCTGATACTGTTCGTTTGAATTTTTCAGCAACAGCAATGCGAAATTATCAATTAAAGCATAAGAAAAATAGAAAAATAAAAACTAAATATGGAGAAACAATTGTCGATTTAGGTTTTGAAAAAGTGGATGATGGTTACTGGTTGATGATTAATGAAAGTGGAAATTTTGTTTCGCCTACACGTTATGAAGCCGTTTCTGTTTTGCCAACTTCTACCCTTTTAATTACAAGTGGTGTTTATGGTTATGCAAATTTAGATGGAAAATGGATTTTGAAACCTTCTTTTGAGGCTCGTCAATATGTACAAGGTTATGTTATTCGCCTAGAACGTGCTGGAAAAATTACTTATCTTAGTTTAGATGGAAATATTATTTGGGAAGAGTAATATTTTGATTTGCAAAGTTAATGCGTTTTTAAAAATTAAAATCATGTTTATACTCAGTAAATAATGTGGACTCGGGATTAGAAATAGTCTATATATCGTTGGTAAGACATCGATAATGGCAAAAACAGTCTCTTTTGAAGTTACAATACAAAATTTAAAAAGTCATTTCTTTGTAATGAAGGAATGGCTTTTTTATTATGATACTGATTTTACTACTCAGACAATCAAAAACAAGTCTACACCCAGACATGTAAAGCCTTTGATATAGATTTGTATTCTATACTTGTTCCTAATCCTCTTGATTCTCCATCTATGTGTGCAGGAATAGCAGTATCAAAAGTGATTTTTATTGCATCAGCTTTATAGGTTTCTACATACTGATTTTGGGGAAGAGTTCTTTTAAATAATTGCCAAACTAGTTTTGGTAGTTGTAGTTTTGAGAAGGGTTTGATGATACAAATATCTAACTTTCCATCTTGTATATCTGCTTGTGGTGCGATATAAGCATTATTTCCATATTGAGTTGCATTTGCAAAAGCGACTAAAAATGCTTCTCTTTTTAGTTGTTGTCCATCAAACTCAAGTGTATAAGTGAGAGGTTTGTAAGAAAACAACTCTTTGATTGTAAAATAAGCATATCCACCCAAACCACGAAAAGTACGGGCAGCAAAAGAAGCACTCACATGGGCATCAAAGCCTATTCCAGACGTACAAAAAAAATGATTTCCATTGGCAGTAGCTGCATCAATCAACATCTTTTTAGGTTCTAATAGTCTTTTTATGGCATCTTCTGTTCCAAGAGGAATTCCTAGATGACGTGCCAAACCATTGCCCGAACCTTGTGGAATAATGGCTAAAGCTGTCTTTGTTTTGATAAGAGCTTGCGCAACTTCATTAATTGTTCCATCGCCACCAACAGCCACCACAACATCATACTTTTGTTCGATGGCTTGCTGAGTAAGCTGAGTAGCATGTCCTGCAAAAGTAGTATACACAATATCGTAATGAATCCCTGAAAGTTTCAGCGTTTCATGGATAAGGGTAACTATATGTTCTTTTCTTTCTGTTCCTGAAACAGGATTAATTACAAAAACAATCTTGGTTGCTTTTTCTTCTAGTGCCTTTAAAGTATTCTGAACTTTTGGCGTTTGTTCTGATTGCATGGCTGTTTATTCTTTACACCTTAAAATTTTTGGTGTATTTATACAATCACACTCTAAAGAGTGTGCTACATTTTATAATTTTTCTAAATATACAATTACTGCCTTTCTAATATCTGATTGAGGACTTTCTATATCATCTGAAGAAATCACATTTTTAATTTCTGGATTTGTTTCAGCATTCATAAATTCCATATTATTTTCCTTTCCTGTCAGGTTATAATCATTTGTAACAAGTGTATATTGTTTTTCTTTTTCTATTGTTTTTCCATTTAATAGCCAACCTTTTTGTGCATCAAATTTCAATTTTTCTTGATATTGTAGGTATCCTCCACTTCCTTTATTTTTTATTCCTGCATCTAAAAATTGTATCAGAACTTCTCCAGAAGTATTGAATTGATATATTTTACCACCAAAAGGTAACATTCTCAAAATATCATATTCGGTAACAACTCCTGAAAGTTGATCATCTAAGCGTACCGACCCACTCCCTAAAACAGCTAACTCTGCTTCTGGAAAAACATCTGCCATTGCATCAACAATTAGAGTTCCTGCATTTGTTTGTGTTGTTCTTATGAGTGCTTCTCGTGCTTCTAATGCTTCTTTTAACTTATAAATTTCTCGGTCTGG
This sequence comes from Bernardetia sp. MNP-M8, assembly GCF_037126285.1. NCBI lineage: Bacteria > Pseudomonadati > Bacteroidota > Cytophagia > Cytophagales > Bernardetiaceae > Bernardetia > Bernardetia sp. MNP-M8. The sequence continues at coordinate 870,379 of NZ_CP147012.1, read as the reverse complement.
ATTGAATCCTTGTGCTTCAAAAGCAGAGTCAGCAATATTTTCCCATTTTTCGATAGCTACTCTAGTAATAGGTTCATAACCAATAGAATTGTCTATTGATTTAAGTTCTGAATCTATTTGTACCTTCTTTGTTTTTTTGTTGTAAGTTAGTCTATGGATATAGGCTGTTCTTGCATTTGCATCAGCTTTTGCCATAATTGTTTGTCCATAGGTAAACTTCATATTTTCATGGTCGTGTCCTCCCATCAGAAGTTTAAGCTCAGGAACAATGCCTGCTAGTTTTTCATCTTCACTTTCTAAAAGATGTGTCAGCGCAACTGTAAAATCTGTTTTTGATTCTATTTCTTGCTGCACATTTTTAGCAGTTTCATACTCATCTGTATATCTGACAAATTCAGGTTGATTATATTTTGTAGTAATTCCCAAAATACCAACTTTTATACTTTCTCCTGCCGAGTTTTGTGGTTCTATGGTTAGATAAATAGGAAGTTTTTTTCCATCTCTGGTAAAGGGTTGAATTTTTTCATTAGCATAATAGAATGTATTTGAAGCAATCCATTCAAAATCAGACTCATTAATTCTTTCCAAAACTTCATCTTCTTTTAAGTCAAATTCATGATTTCCAAAGGTTACAAAATCTACTTTTGCAGCATTCATAACATCGACCATTTGCGCTCCAGAGATACGTTTTCCATCTATTTTTAATGTTCCTAGCACAGAAGGATTGAGAAAATCACCAGATAAAACAAGATATGTATTCGGATTTTCTTCTAATAATTCTTTTTTGAGCTGTGCTACTCGTGCTAAGTTTCCATATTTTCCCCCACTCACTCCTCCAATTTCATACACATCATTGATGTGAAGAAAAGTTAGTTTGACTATTTCTTCTGAGTCTGAAGAATTAGGCTGAGAAGAACGGCAACTTGTAAAAGCAAGAAGAAGAATGACAAACCAAAAAGCAGAAGAAAAAAAATGTTTCATTGTATTAATTATATTTTTGATTGCTAAGCAAAAAGAGAAAGCGAACAAGTTTTTGTTCGCTTCTTATATTTTTTTTGATGCTATAAATTTATGAAAAAAATAATTGTGATTTACTTTGATGTAATAAATCAACTTACCTTAAAGCCAATTACGAGTACATCATCTATTTGTTGATACTCTCCTGCTAACCACGACTGAAACTCTAGTTTTAAAATCTGTTCTTGTTCTGCAAAAGGTTGATTACAGATTTCGACTAAAAATTCTCTAAATCGTTTTTTCATATATTTTCGTCCTCTGTCGCCTCCAAATTGATCTTGAAAACCATCAGAAAACATATAAAATATAGTGGGAGCTGTTATATCAACAGTCTGTTTGTGAAAAAAGCGTTCTATATCAAGTCTTTCTCCACCAATCGGCATTTTATCTCCTTTAAGTTGTTCTACATTTCCATTCTGAATATAAACCACTTCATTTTTTGCACCTGCAAAATGGACTTGTTTGTTTTCTTTATCAATAACACAAAGAGTCATGTCCATTCCATCTCTGTTATCAGTAGCACGTTGGTTGAGTGCATTAACAACACCAGAATGTAAATCATGAAGGATTTTATCTGCTTCATGTATATTTCTAGCATTGACAGTTTCATTCAAAACATCATTTCCAATCAAGGACATAAATGCTCCTGGAACGCCATGTCCTGTACAATCACAGGCTGCAATCACACATTTTTGTTCGGACACTTGACTAAACCAATAAAAATCTCCACTGACAATATCTCTAGGCTGAAAAAAGATAAATGATTCGGGCAACGCTTTTTTTACTTTAGCCAAATCAGGTAACATTGCTGTCTGAATTCTCTTAGCATAATTGATACTAGAAGTAATATCTTGATTTTTTTTCTCAATAATTTCTTTCTGATTTTCTAATTCTACTAAAGAAGCTCCTAAAGCAAGATTTTTTTCTTCTATACTCATCTTGACTAAAGTAAGTTGTTCATTTGTAGTCTGAAGCTCTTCCGAATTTTGTCTAAGTTCTTCTTCTGATGCTTGAAGTTCTTCGTGTTTTTGTGTGATTTCTTGTTTTTGATTTTCTAAAAGTTTGTTTTGAGCTTCAATTTTTTTGTTTTTCTTTTTATTTTGAATAAAGGCTATTAAAGCAAATGCAAAAAGAATAATGGCAGCCACAGCGATTAAATAAGCAATATATTTAGAAGATTTTTGTTTTGATGCTTCTAAGCGTTCCTTTTCTGTTTCCAGTTCTTGAAGTTTGTTTTGTTGTTCAAGAATTTCTTTTTCTTTTTTCTGTTGTTCGGCTTCAAGAGCTTGTTCTCTTAGTTTTGCATTATTTTTTTGTCTCTCTATCTCTAAGAGCTGAATATCTTCTTTTCTTTTGGCTGCATCAAGCTCACTTTTGGCAAGTAAAAGAGCTTGTTGAGTTTGTTGATTTTTTAAAACTGCATTTTTTGTTTCACTTTGGCGAAGTTCATTTTCACTTTTTAAAAGCTCATTTTCTTTTGCTTGTTTTTCAGCTTCACTTTTCACTTTTTCCAATCTCAAACGTTCTTGTTCTCTCTCATTTTCATACTGTACAAGCTGACTTTCTTGTCTTTCAGCTTCTGTACGTTGTCTTTGTAGCTCTTCTTTTTGTTTGGAAGCTTCTTTTTCTAACTTATTTTTTATATCTGTATATTTCTTAAATGCTTCTTGAGACTGTCTAAAATCGCCTTCGTATTCCCATATTTTAGATAAAAGCAAATATGAATCTGCCAAAGCCTGTTGTTGATTATTTTTTTCAGCAATCGTAATTGCTTTTCCTACATATACTCTAGCTTCTTGTGCATGTGCTGCTAGATATTCATTTGCACCTAAATAGTTATATGAATCTGCAATAGCTGCAATGTTATTTTTTTCTTGATTTATTTTTAAAGCCTCTTGATATTGTTCTTGTGCAGCAGGATATTTTTTTAGAGCTGTATAAGTCACCCCCAAATTATTGAGTACAATTTCGTCTTTTCTATCAATTTTATTTAAAGCCTCAAGTGCTTTTTCAAAATAAGAAACAGCTTCTTTTTCTTGTCCTAACTGTCTGTATAAATAACCAATACTATTTGCTGCAAAAGCGACCTGCTCTAAGTTATTGTTTTTCTCTACTTCTAAATTATACTTTTCAATGGAGTATTTTAGGGAATTTTCAGGATTATTAATTCTGCTTACAATTGCCAGCTTTCCTAGCGAAAAAGAAATCAGCCCTTTGTCTCCTGTCTTTTTATCTTCTTCTAGTAATTTTATATAGTTTTTTTCAGACTCTTCATACTCTCCATTTAAAAACTGATTATGAGCTATTTTTCTGTTTAATTCTATTATTTCTTTTTGATTTTGGTTGGCTTTATAAAGCTGTTTTGCTTTCTCAAAATTTTCTATTGCCTTATCATAAGAAAGCCAGTTTTGATACAAAAGTCCTATTTCTGTAAAAATTTCAGCTTTACCTAAAACAGCTTTTTCTTTTTCCTTTTCGACTCTATCAAATTGTGTATTTGCCTGAACGGCATAATTAAGAGCTGTAGAATAATCGTCTTGATAACGGTATGCCCGAGAAATAACGGTAAGAAGTTGCCCACGTTGAAGTGCATTATTACTGCCTTCTAGTGCAGCTTTTGCGTGTCGAATAGCCTGATTATAATTTCCTTTTTCTAATTGATAAAAAGGCGAAGTCTCATCTACTTGTGCAATAACTGACAAAGAAATAAATATAAAAACATTTATAAAAAACAAAGACAAGCAATTATTTATAGGGGAATAAATAACATTACTTTTTGTTTTTATATAATAAAATGCTACTCTCATTTGAGTTTTATAAGAATGTAAAGGGGAAGTTTGGATTCAATTTTAATTGATTTCTGATTATTTCTAGTAAGGGATTTAATCAATGTATCAATTTGATGATTTTTTTATTAAAATGCAAGAATTAATTAGTCTTCTTTTAGTAAAATATATTTAGAACTAATTCTTTAGTTTGCATAATCTGTCTTGTATAATGTACATCAAGTCTAAATAATCTGTGAATAAAGTTAAAAACAGCTAATTTCAAATGATTTTTTTTATAAAATCTACACAAAATCAACAACGCTGTTTAAGAATAGATTTCATAAGTAGGTTTGTTGGTGTCGCTATGCTAAAATACCAATAAAAGCTATGTTATTTTTCTATTTATTCTTGATAAGGATACCAACAAAGTCGTACGGTTAATTTTATATGAAAGGGTCTGATAGGAATAAAATAATCCAAAACACAAGACAATTTATTGAACAGTGTATTTACTTCCCTGTTTTACATTGTATTTATAAATATAGAACTTTTTTGTTTAAATTTGTTTAGATTGTCAAACCATTTTTTAACCTCAAAACTATACAGATAATGAATAGAGTAAAAGTAGAGTTACCAGATCAGTTTTTATTTAAGACAGAAATTCCTGTTCGAATTACAGACCTAAACTATGGAGGTCATATCGGAAATGATGCTATGCTTAGTCTTGTACACGAAGCTAGAGTTCAATTTTTTATGAGTGAAGGCTTTAAAAGTGAGCTTGATATTATGGGTTTAGGGGTCATTATGGCAGATGTAGCCATGCAGTTTAAGGGTGAAGGATTTTATGGAAATATTTTTGAAGTTTATGTAACTGTGGGAGGACTTTCTTCTTCAGGTTTTGATTTATATTATAAGTTTATTGACCAAGAATCAAGAAGAGAAATTTTGAAAGTAAAGACAGGAATGGTTCTTTTTGATTATAAAAATAGAAAAATTGCAGCTTTGCCTGAAGAACTCAAAAAACGTTGGCAACTCCCACACCCAGAAAGTCGTTTGATAAGCAATGAATAACTTTTATATTGCTAATAAAAATTTCAATTCCTTGTAAATTTTGTAAAAGAAAACAAACTCATTATTCAGTATGAAAATTTTATCTTCTTTTAGTTTTCAATTCTTTTTTTATTCTAAAATAGGAATATTGAGTTTGTTTTGTCTTGCTTGTAGCTCAGAAAATCAAGCAAATAAAAATGAAGAAACAGAAATGTCTGATTTTTCGCCTGCTCTGCATTTTGAAAAATTAGAGAAACAAAATAGAGAAGCTGCTGATAGTTTAGAGGCTTTATATGACATACACTACCGAGCTTTAGAAGGAGACCCTACTATGAAAAGAAAAGGAAACTTGCTTCGTCAGCGTACCGAAACTATTTTGCAACACATAGACCAAACTTATGACGACCTCAATCATTTTTTAGATAATATTCCTGCCGATAAAACGTATAAAGAGGCTACAACTTTATTTTTTATAGGAAAAGATAAAAAAGGAAGGGGCTATAAATTAGAAAAAAAATTGACAGAATATGTAACTGAAATGAATAAAATTGATAACAAATGGAATTTTAACTCTCCTTTTGTTTCTCAAAATGATGTAGAACTATTACATCATCAAAACGAAGACCTAGTGGAAGCACACTTCCAAAAAACTTTTCCAGAGGCAGCCTTTGCTTTTCTTAGCGCACTAAAAAAAGAAGTCATTTTGATAGAATTACAAGCAATTGATGAATTAGCTAAACGAAATAGATAGTTTTTTACTAGCATCAGACCTCATTTTTCAATATCTTTTCACAATCTGTTTCTTGATTGAGATTTCCTTTTACAAAACATTTTCTACAACGAGCTTCGTACTCTGTTTTTTCACCCAATAAAATCTTTTGTTTAGACGGAGTAAGACGGAAAGAATACGCAGCCACTTTGCCACAACACATACAAATAGCGTGAACTTTAGTCACATATTCTGCCATAGATAAAAGCTGAGGCATAATTCCGAAAGGTTTGCCTGCAAAGTCCATATCCAAACCAGCTATTACAATTCGTTTTCCTTGATTAGCTAAGATTTGACAAACATTTACTAATTCTTTATCAAAAAATTGAGCTTCATCAATACCGATAACTTGACATTTTTTCTCTTCTAAAATAGTCAGAATATCTGTAGCCTTTTTGACGGCTATCGAATCAATTTCATTTTGATTATGAGAAACAACTTTTTGGTCATCATAACGAGTATCAATTGCAGGTTTGAAAATCTGAACTGACTGACGTGCAATTTTGGCACGAGTAAGGCGACGGATAAGTTCTTCTGTCTTTCCAGAAAACATAGAGCCACAGACGACTTCTATCCAACCTCCCTCAACAGGGTGGTCTAAATGATGTATGGTAGGTTCGATGTGCATGAATAAATTTAGAAGTCAGATTTTAGAAGTTAGAAGTAAAAATGAAATAAGGAATTCAGTAGTAATAATAAGTATAAAAGTTAGATTTAGAGAATTTGATTTTGCGATACAAGAAAAGAGTTATTTTTATTCCATTCTAAATTCATAAATCTAACTTCTAAATTTATATTCTTCCGTTTCCTTCTAAAGTAGTAATTCCTTTTCCAATTAACAAGACTTGATTATCTTTTAATAATTCCAAATGAATTTCTCCACCTCTTTTTGAGGCTTGATATGCAAAGAAAGAAGTTTTATTTAATTTAGATTGCCAGTATTTTGCAAAAAGTCCGTGTGAAACTGCTGAGAGTGCATCTTCATCTATTCCAATCCAAGGACAAAACAAACGAGAAATAAAATCATATTTGGAATCTCCTTTTGTAGTAACTCCTACTTTTTTGATAGGAATTTCATATTTATTTTTTACTAATTTTTCAAAATTTGGTTGTAGATTTTCCAATTCGGTTTTATTTTCAAACTCTAAAATTAAGGTTTGTTTGATAGGAAAATAAATACAAGAATTGATTTTTTGATTTTCAATTCCTAAATACTTTAATAAATCAGTATCAGGTATTTTTTCCTCAAATTTCTCTTCTACTGGAAATTGCATTTTGATATAATTTTCTTTGCCTTCAAAATTCTCTTTTTTGATAAGCAAATCCCCACTTCTTGTACGAAAACTTACTTCTGTGTGAATACTTTGTATTTCTTCAAAAATTACGTGTGCTGCTGCAAGGGTTGCGTGTCCACAAAGATTTGTTTCTTCATTTATCATAAACCAACGAACCTCAAAAAGTGTCGCTGTTTTCCAGTTCTTGACTTCTTTTGTAGTTATTTTTTCAGACGAATCATCAAATAAAGGACGCAAAAAAGTAGTTTCGGGAAGATACATTTCTCTAGCAATGTTCAAGTACTGCTCATCTGTTAAGGCTTCATCACATAAAAAAACAGCAGCAGGATTGCCACTAAAAGATTTTGGAGCAAAAGCATCAACTTGATAAAAAGGAATTTTTTGAGGAGAAACAGAATTCATAACAAAGACTAAAGATAAGTAAATCACACACAATTAAAGCACTACAAACGATGCTCTAAGCAAAGTGTTTTCATAACACGAAGATAAATTTTGAAAGTGGGTACAAAAAAACAATTATTTTATGAGAATTCCGAACTAAAAATCAAAGAAGCTAATTTAAAGCATAAAAAAAACACTTTTACAAAATTGCAAAAGTGTTTTTAACAGTAAGATAATTGTATCATAAATTAATGTTTTACTACAAATTTCTTAGTTATTAGGCTTTTATTATTTACTGAAATCGTATAAAAATAAATACCTGCCTTTAGGTTATCCACAGGAATCTGAAGACGGTTATCATATTTATTCAAAATATGCTCTCCAACTACACTTCCTAAAAGATTAAAAACTGTAATTTTTCCTTCTGACATTCTATCAGTAAGACGATAATCAAACTGAATATAATGTGTTGCTGGATTAGGATAGGCTTCTGAAATTTCAATTCTATCAGCTTCATGTGTAGTAGAAGCAATAGTTTGAAGATTTTGAGCATACGAAAACGAAACAGTCATAAAAAATACTAGAGCTACCAAAATAGATTTTGCAAATATTACAAAAGATAATTTAGTAGATGAGTTAGACTGTTGAGGTGGTTTTTTAGAAAAAGATAAAAACGGATTTGATTTCATAAAAATAATTAGTTAGAGTTTTGCCATTCGGAATTTTAGGGTGTTTTTATAAAAGGGTAAAAATACAGAGTATTGAATAGTTTTCTATTCTGATTGAATTTGTATTTAATTATTAGAACTGAATTTATATAAGTTAGGTTACATAATTCTCATAAAGAATTGTGTTTTTTGAGCATTTTGATAGAACTTTCTAATAAATTAGAATAAATCAATATCTCACCACCACTTTATCTATTTCTGATAATTAATTATATCTGTCTAGCTAATTTACAAAATAATTTCATTACTTCTTACTAGCTGCTACAAAAGTCTTAATTATTATTGTAAGAAAAAAGTAATTCTTTCTTAAAACTGTACAATTTTATGTAAAAGCTAAGCTGATTTTTAATGTATTTTTTATTTTTTGTAAATTTTCTCTCCTGCTAACACCTCAATATCTAAATTACTTCCTTCTGGTGGAATTGGACAATCATACTTTTTATCGTAAATACAATATGGATTATAAGCACGATTAAAGTCTAAAATGGCTCTAAGTCCATTTATTTCAGGTTCGATATAACGCCCAACTTCGTATGTAGTTTTACCACTTGTTTGGTCTGTAAATAAAACAGAAAAGCCATCGCCATCTTCAATTGCTTTATAAATATTCAAAGATAGAGGTTTGCCTTTTAGCTTAAAATCAGCCTTTGCATACATTTTAAATCTTCGGTCTTTACCTTGTGAAGTTTTGAGTTTTACCTCTTTTACATCTTGTGTAAGTGTCAGCATAGCAACAGCATAGTAAGAAGAATCTATCGGATAATAATCCAATCCTTCAAAAGTCTTTCTGTCATCATACGGAATAGGCGAACCAGCACCTTCCTTAAATTGCTTGTCTTTTTTGTTTCTTTCTGTCTGAACTTCTACCTCATATTTTGGGGCGCAAGAAGCTAGAATAAATATAGAAAGAAAAAATAGTGTGATTGATTTTTTCATTTTTTTTATTTTTGAATTTTATAATATACTTCTAAAATCACTTGTTTTTAGAGTTTCCACCCAAAGCAACCAATTTAATATTGTCTGCTGCGTCTTCTAAAATCATTTCCAAATAGCTTCCATCTTCATATAAATAATGTAGACTTACAAGAGTATTTTCAATTCCTTCTACTTTATCCAAAATTACTCTTTCAGTCAATTTTCTTTTCAAAGATAAATTCATATTGGATTTAATATCATCTAATCCATTATAAAACTCTTGCTCTGTATTTCTCCAACGAAGATGTTTGGATGACATTTCATTCCAGGTTACATCATATCGTCCTTGATTAATCATTTTAAAAACAAACTCTGATCTTTGTTCTGCTTGATCTAAAAAGTAAGCATTGTACTTGTACTGCTCAATTTTTGCATTTACCAATTTGGTCAAATACTCTTTTGTCTTTTCTTTATATTGAATAGCTTCGTTATGAAATGTAATCTCTAAACTCACACTTTTACCATCATTGATAGGGTTAATTTCTATTTTACTCAGTATTGTAGTATCAGTAATAGATAATTCCTTTTCCAAGTTTTTTGGATTATAATTGTAAAATATTTCTTTTATAAACCTTTCATTTTCCTCCAAAGTAGAATACAAATTTATACCTTTTATTACAGACTTCTCAAAACGATTATAACTACAAGCAAAAATACTAATACCAAAAAGCAAAAGAAGCAAAAGTTTGTATATAAATTTCATTTTTGAAATGGGTTTGATTGAGTTAAATTTTAAAGAGCTGTTACTACACAATTAGAAACAAACAACTCATTTTCTATGGGCTGCAAAATAACTTGTATGTGATATTTTTCTGCATAAATATAGTTTATGATATAAAATTCACCTTCAAAATCTCTTATTTTATTTTGTATCAATCTACTATAAAGCTGTTTTTTTCCTTGTTTTACTTTATCGCTATACGGCTCAAATGATTTTATAAACTGTTCTTTAGTGGCTGTTTCTTTCGCTTTGGGAGAAAACTCACTCCACATATTGTCGTAATTATCTTCTTCCATCGAATCAATAAAATAGGCTGCTTTCAATGTTGCATCTCTTAATTTCTTTCCATTTTCTTTATATTGTTGTGCTTTCTGCTCAAAAAAACTCGTAAAGTAATCACTTATTTCTTTGGTATGAGATATTGCAGAACCAGTAAGATTGAGTTTTAATTTTATAGCTTTTTCTGTGCTTTCTGTTTCATATTGAATGCCATCTAAAACAGTAGAATCTGTTAAGTTCAATTTTTCTTTCATCATAGTAGCATGGTCATATGCCAAAACATCATTGACAAATTGTTGATTTTCTTCTAGTGTGGAAAAAGGGTCTATTTCTCCAAGGAGTATATTAGTCTCAAAATTACAAGAAGAAACGATAAAAACAGAAAATAACAGAAATGAGAGTTTGTATATAAATTTCATTTTGTGAAATGATTTTGTTGAATCAAAAATTAAAAAGCATTCTGAACTTCTTGATAAGAAATCAGCAAAATAGCAAAAATAGCGAGTGCCAAACCTAATTTATTGATAAGCGATAATTTTTCTTTGAAGAAGAAATAAGAAGCAATAGCAGCAATCAGAATTACAGAAATATTAAAGACAGGAAAAACAAGTGCGCCATCGCCTTTAAAACCACTCAATACCTTTAATAATAAAAAGATAGAGAAAAAGTTAGGAATTCCTAGGCAAATTCCACCGATAATACTTCTCTTTGTCATGGTTACTTTCTTTTTCAAAAACAGAATTGTAAAAACAGTAATTCCTGTAAGTCCTGCAATTCCGAAAAGCAAAATACTAAAAATGCCTTGTTGATTTGGTAAAACTATCTGTACATCTTCTCTAACTGTATAATTGAAAGTTGTGTCTATTGTTCCACTCACCAAAAAAACCAAAATAGGAAGGACAATTGCCAAATATTTTTTCTTATCATCTTTATATTCTGTTGGGTCAGTTATTTTTGAAGGTTTATAAGAAACCAAACCCACAGCCGTAATCGCTAAAAAAAGACCTAAATAATTGATAAAATCATATTCCTTTCCACCCGACTTCCAAATAAAAAGATTAACCAAAACAGGAATTACAAACGAAATACGAGCCGAAAGAGAAGCCACAGCAACCCCTGAAAGTTGTGTAGTAAGTCCCATCAAATAAAAAGAACCAATAAAAAAAGCTCCCATTCCCATAGCAATATACAAAGCTGTTGAAAATTCTGGACTTGCTAAAGTTTCAAAAACTGGAGGACTATTTATCCAACCCATCGAAATAAATAAACTCCCTGTCAGGACACAGACCACATAATTGATAACAATGGCAGGAAAAGTGGGTACATTGTAGCTTGAAAAAGCACGGAAGTTGATGAAAATAGCTACATTAGCTAGAATCCAAAGAATAAATAAAATTATCATTTTTTCAGTTATCAGTTATTTTGAATGCAAAACCCTAAGAGTCTTCGAAGACCCTTAGGGTTTAAAATGCTGTTAGTTTTAAGAGCGCAAAGTTACCAATCTATTTCGTCTTTTCCATGTTCTTTTAGATAATTATTCGCTTGGCTAAAGTGCTTATTTCCGAAAAAACCAGTATGCACAGAATAAGGCGAAGGGTGAGCCGATTCTAAAACTAAATGTTTTTCTCGGTCTATAATTTCGCCTCTTTTTTGGGCATCTTTTCCCCAAAGCAAAAAGACTAGATTTTCTTTTTCATCAGAAACAAGTTTCAAAACTGCTGAAGTAAATTCTTCCCAACCTTTTTTTCGATGTGATGCAGGTTTTGAAGCCTGTACCGTCAAGACTGCATTGAGCATCAAAACGCCTTGAGATGCCCAACGTTCAAGGTTTCCACTTTTTGGAATTTCTTTTCCCAAATCGTCTTTTATTTCTTGAAAAATATTTTTGAGTGACGGAGGAACACGAACACCATCACTCACCGAAAAACTAAGTCCATTGGCTTGTCCTGCACCGTGATAAGGATCTTGTCCTAAAATAACGACCTTTGTATCTTCAAAACTACATTTTTCAAAGGCATTAAAAATAAGTTTTCCAGGAGGATATACTTTTTCTTGTTGTACTTCTTCTCTCAAAAAAAGTCCAAGTTTTTCGAAATAAGGTTTTGAAAATTCTTCTTCCAAATGTGATTTCCAAGAGTCTGCGATTTTTACGTCCATAAAATTGTAATTGGTAATTTGGTATTAAATAATTGACAATGAAAAAATACTTTTATTGATTTCTATACTAAAATAAAAAGTTAAAAAGTAAATTTTTTCTTTGTGATGCAACTATTTATAATCTAAAATTTGTATTAATTAAAAAAAATTATCATTTTAGTAGTAAATCATTTCCTTTACCAAATGTTTCATAAAATGTTGGGAGAACTCTTTAGTGCAATTACAGAAGGTATTTTGGTGCGTGTTCGTACTGAATTTCATAAAAAACATTCCCAAAATGGGAATTTTGTTTTTACTTATTATATCACAATTACAAATACTGGCAACCACACTGTGCAGCTTATGCGTCGTCATTGGCATATTTATGACTCAAAAGGAACATACCAAGAAGTAGAGGGTGAAGGAGTAATCGGACAACAACCTATTTTGAAATCTGGACAATCACACAAATATGTTTCAGGTTGTCATCTCAAAAGCGACATGGGAAAAATGTCTGGAACATATCTAATGAAAAGAATAGAAGATAATATACTTTTTGAAGTCAAAATTCCTGACTTTTCTTTGATTGATCCTGTGAGGTTTAATTAGTGATAAATTGTAAGTTATAAATGGCAAATTTCTTTACAAATGAAAAGTATAAAATTAGTTTTTGATGAAAAATTATTTAAAGCATATTCCTATTCAAAGATTTAATATGTTATTTCACAGAATGAATATTTCTTTTCCAAAAGAAAATGAAGTAATAATTTGGGTTATGCCTTCTTTTGAAAATTGCTTTGTATTGAAAATAGATGATACAAAAATAACAAAGCAGATAATAATAGAAAGTAAGATAACTAAGAATCAGATTTTTGAAAAAGAAATTTTAAGAGAGAAAAACAAAAACATTGAAGGAATTGTCTTAAATAATTTTTGTAGCAAAATCATATTATTGGTTGAGGAGGCTAAAGAAACCCACTTTGGGGGCTTAGATGGAACAAGCTATTATTTTATAACTAACATTGAGGGAGAAATAAAAATAGGTGAAAAATGGTGTCCAGATCCATCATCAAGAATAGGAATACTTTTATTAGAAATTGAAAAAGAAACAGGTATTGATTTTTTTTAATCTTATAAATGATGAAGAATAAATTTTTGTGTGAAAATTTTCTTGAAAGAAATCCTATTTCAGTTTAAAAAATAAACCTTCCTAATAATAAAATTAAGAAGGTTTAGTTTCTATCCTGTGGAGAGTATCAGATTCGAACTGATGACCCCTTCACTGCCAGCGAAGTGCTCTAGCCAACTGAGCTAAATCCCCATTTTTGGTTTAAAATTTAAACTAATTCTTTAAAAGATAAGTTCATTTTTCAGAATCTTTCTAGTTTATATTTTAGTCTAGCAAATAAAAGCGTATTTTTTCATAAATACAAATTTTATTTTATTTCGTACCTTTGTGGACTGTTCTAGAAACTTCATTCAAAAATTTCATTGCGTAGCTTAACTTCTTATCTAGTCTAAGTGGTATCGCCTGAATTCCAATATATAAAGAAATCAAAAGTCATGCGTAAAGTAGCTTTTTACACCTTGGGTTGCAAACTCAATTTTTCAGAAACTTCAACCATTGCACGCCAGTTTGAGCAGCGTGGTTATCAGCGTGTAGAGTTTTCTGAAACTCCAGATATTTTTGTTATTAATACCTGTTCGGTTACAGAAAATGCAGATAAAAAATGCAAACAAATTGTAAAGCAAGCTAAAAAAACTTCGCCTAATTCTTTTGTAATTATTATTGGTTGTTATGCACAGCTCAAGCCTCAAGAAATTGCAACCATAAAAGGTGTAGATGCTGTTTTGGGAGCTGCCGAAAAATTTCGTTTGTTTGAAGTTTTGAATGATTTTGAGCAAAAAGATACAGTCCAGCTTTGTGCTTCCGAAATTTCACAAGCTACTGATTTTAATACTGCGTATTCGTATGGTGACCGTACACGCACATTTTTAAAAGTTCAAGATGGTTGTGATTATAACTGTGCTTTCTGTACGATTCCACTTGCAAGAGGAAATAGCCGAAGTGATACAGTAGAAAATATCTTGAAGGCAGCTAAAGAAATTGCAGCAACTGATGTAAAAGAAATTGTCTTGACAGGTGTAAATACAGGCGATTATGGTTTGATAAATAATGAGCGTGTTCATACTTTCTATGAGCTAATTCAAGAATTAGATAAAGTAGAAGGAATTGAGCGTTTTCGTATTTCATCTATCGAACCCAATTTATTATCAGATGAGATTATCGAATTTGTAGCTAAATCTAAAAAGTTTGTTCCTCATTTTCATATTCCTTTACAGTCGGGTAGCGATGAAATTTTGCGTTATATGCGTCGTCGTTACAAAACAAGTTTATATACTGAAAGAATAGAAAAAATAAAAAATTTAATGCCTGATGCTTGTATTGGTGTTGATGTAATTGTTGGATTTCCTAATGAAAGTGATGCCCATTTCATGGAAACGTATAATTTTTTGCATAGCCTAGATATTTCATACTTGCATGTCTTTACTTATTCAGAACGCCAAAATACAAAGGCTGCTGATATGGGAAATCCTGTTCCAAAATCAGTTCGTGCAGAGCGTTCGAAAATGTTACATAATTTGTCTGATAAAAAACGTCGTCAGTTTTACGAATCACAATTAGGAAAAACAAAAACCGTTTTGTGGGAAAATGAAGTCAAAGAAAATAAAATATTTGGCTTTACAGAGAATTATGTTCGTGTAAATCAGTTGTATAATGTTTCATTGCCTAATACACTTCAAGAAGTGGAGTTAAAGGATTTCGACGAATCAGATTCGAAGGGAACAGTAATTGCAACACCTATTTCTGAATTGGTTTAAAAATTTTTAAATTAATAACATAGAATTATATTAAATGTCTATATCTTATTTAAAATCTACTTTTCAAACAAACAATTCCTAAAAAAATCCTATCTTTACGTAAAAAAAGAAACTACTAATAAAACAAACTTTAGTTTCTACATTGAATGACTCCTTATTTCATTTAGTCGATTTCTGATGGATAGAAAGTAGATTTTATTATTTTTTTCTGTATTTTCAAGATACTATTCAATATGCTATTCAATAGAATCGTTAATTGTTTAGAATAAAAGAAATTAATTTGAAGTAGTTACAGATTTTATTATTTCTTTCTCTCCTTTTGTAGGAGTTTTTTTTAATTGAAATGATTATTATTTTTCTTGTTTTATCAAATATCCTATTATTTTTTGCAATTCTATATTGAAGTAAAAAAACCTTTGTAATACTGAATTTAATAAATAAGCTAAAATATTAAATGAAATATAATTTAATTATATATTATGCACAACATAAAAACTTTACTCCTTGCGCTTTTCATTTTTAGTGTTCTTCTGATTAGTCATTCTTCCTATGGACAGCTTCTTCAAGGTATTGTTACAGTAAATAATGGTGCTTCAATCAGTAATGACCCCGAAGGACGTGTTATTTTGAAGATTTTTGCTAAAGGAGCTAGTGAAATGCGTGTTAGTAATAATGCCAGTTTTATTGGCGCACGTTGGGAATCGTTTGAAGGACAAAAAAACTGGCGTTTAGATGCTCGTGAAGATGGTATAAAAACAGTTTATGTACAGTTTAGAGATGGTTCTGGCTCACTTGTTTCTGACCCAACTGTTGCCCAATTAGAACTTGATCGTAGTCCTCCTACCGACCCTTCTATCAATATTAACTCAGGAGCAGAATATACCAATGCTAGAGACAGAAAAGTTTATTTGCAATTGTATTGTAATGAAGCATACGAAATGCAAATCAGTAATCGTAGTGATTTTCAAGATGCTCCTCGCTGGTATCCTTACAAAGAAACCATACAAGGCTGGCCACTTACTGGAGGAGAAGGTACTAAACATGTATATGCTCGTTATAGAGATTATGCAGGAAATATTTCAGAAACAGCCATTGACACAATAATTGTTGATCAAACACCTCCTAAAGGTAAATTTGAAATAAATAATGGGGCAAAATTTACTACTTCTCGTGATGTCAAATTACAATTTAATGCAGAAGGCGCAAGTGATGTTTCCATACAGTCTTTAGGTACTTGGGTTGCTTATCAAAAAGAGATGGATTTTCAATTACCTGCCGAACAAGGTCCTCAAGTAGTAGCAGTAAAGTTTAGAGATAAAATGGGTAACCAATCTAAACCTGCCTTCGCTCGTATTATTTTAGACTTAGAACCTCCTTCTATGCCTAGAATATTAGTGAATGGAGGAAATCGTTATACTAACAGTCATAATGTAAATATTCGCCTTTCTGCTATTGGAGCATCTGAAATGATGGTCAGCAACGATCCTAATTTGCGTGGCGCAGAATGGCAATCTTATCGTTATCTACTTCCTAGCTGGACATTTGATGTCGCTGATGGAGAAAAAGTAGTATATGTAAAATTCAAAGATGAAGCTGGAAACGAAACAGAAATAAAATCAGATAAAATTATCCTTGACCAAGGAAAACCAACAGGAGGAACAATAAAGATAGTTTCTAAAGAAGGAAATCAAGGAACAACAAATAACAAAGAGGGATTAGTAAATCTTGAGCTTTCAGTAGATAATGATG
This sequence comes from Bernardetia sp. MNP-M8, assembly GCF_037126285.1. Classification (NCBI taxonomy): domain Bacteria; kingdom Pseudomonadati; phylum Bacteroidota; class Cytophagia; order Cytophagales; family Bernardetiaceae; genus Bernardetia; species Bernardetia sp. MNP-M8. The sequence continues at coordinate 853,628 of NZ_CP147012.1, read as the reverse complement.
ATGCTCGTTATATGATGGTTAGTAATACTGAAAATTTCTTTGAAGGACGTTGGGAGATTTATCGAAACAAAGTAGAAGACTGGAAACTTGCAGTAGGAGACGGAGAAAAAGCTGTGTATGTCAAATTTAGAGATAGAGCAGGAAATGTTTCTAGTCCTGTTTCTGATAGAGTAGTATTAGACCTTACTCCTCCTATCGACACACGTATAGCTGTTGAGAAAAACTCAAAATATGTTCGAAGCACTTCTGTTGCTGTTAATTTATTTGCTCGTGGAGCAAGTGAAGTAATGCTCGGAAAATCAGAACAATTTACAGGTGGAGAATGGCAAAAATATGAAGAAGAAATAAAAGGATGGCAACTAGAAGGAGCAGACGGTAAAAAAACAGTGTATGTGAAATTTAAAGATGCAGCAGGCAATATAACTCCTCCTATCAGTACAGAAATTATTTTGGATAGAGTAGCTCCCCAAGACCCACAAATCAGAATAAATAAAGGAGACAGTGTTACCAATAACCCAAATAAAGTGGTTTTATTACAAGCAAAAGCTGATGGAGCAATTATGATGCAAATTGGAATGGATGCAACCTTTAGTGGTAGTCGTTGGATTAATTATCAAGCAGGAAAAAATGTTCCTTTTGCTTTACCAGGGGACGATGGAATGAAAGAAATTTTTGCTCGCTTCAGAGATGAAGCAGGGAATGTTTCAGAAGTAGTTTCTCAAAAAATCCTACTTGATCGTACCCCTCCTATTGTTGGAGAAGTCAAAATTAATGAAGGAGATAATGGAACAAATGTTCAGACGGTAAATCTTACCCTAAATGCACAAGGAGCAACACACATGATGATATCTAATCGTATTGATTTTCCAGAAGCAAAATGGGAGTCTTATAACACTTCTAAACAGTTTACTCTAGTAGGAGAAGATGGGATTAAGTTTGTTTTTGTTCGTTATAGAGATGGAGTAGGTAATATTTCTGAAATTGCTTATGACAGAATTGGTCTTGACCGTACAGCACCAACTGGAGGAGAAATTACTATTAATAAAAATGCAAAATATACAACCAATATAAATAAATATGTAACACTTCAACTTCGTGCTAAAGGAGCAAGTGAAATGCGTATTGGAAAATCTCAATCTATGGACAGTGCTTCTTGGCAACCTTTCCGACCTATTATAATGAATCATATTTTAGCAGGAGAAGATGGTGAAAATAAAGTATGGGTACAATTTGGAGATAAGTCAGGAAACCAAACTGAACCAATTAGTGCAAGTATCATTTTGGATAGACAAGCTCCTTTTGGGGAAGAAATTATTATCAACAATAGTGAGCCTTATACCAACAAACATCAAGTAAAATTGAGCATAATGGCAGAAGAAGCTTCTCACATGATGATTACTAATCTAAGAGGATTTCCACCTCCTGCACGTTGGGAAGAATACAGTACCTCTTCTAACTGGACTTTATCAGGAGCAGACGGTTATAAGACAGTCTATATAAAATTTAGAGATGAAGCTGGAAATCAATCTTTTGTAGCTAGTTCTCAAATCTTGCTAGATACACAACCACCACAGCCTGGAATTATCAGAATTGAAGGAGGACAAACTCGTGTTAAAGATAACCAAGTAACACTTCTCTTTAATGCTCGTCAGGCAAATTATATAATGGTTTCAAATTCTGCTAAATTTGATGATGGAGCGTACTGGCAAGAATATACTGATAAATTAGATTGGGTTCTTACAGGTGGAGAAGGATATAAAAGAGTATATGCCAAATTTAAAGATACAAGTGAAAATGAAACAGGGATTATCTTTGCAGAAATTACTGTAGAAGGTTTCTAGAAAAAAATGTTTCAATAAACTAAAAAGCATTGTCTTCTGGCAATGCTTTTTTTTGTGGTTTGTTTTTATATCAAAATAGAAAATAATTTTGTATCTTAAATATTATAACAACATACTACTGATTTTAATTATTGAGCTATGAAAACATTTTTTAGATTTTCAACCTATTTATGTATAGCTTTTCTTCTCTATAACTCATCTTTTTCTATTGTTTTTGCTCAAAAAAATGAAAAAGATAAAATAGTTGGACAAATTGGGCAAATTGATTTGGCAGGGGTAGCTTTACTTTCTGTACCCAAAGGCTTTATTTTTATGGAAGGAAATTCGGCACAATCTCCTTATCGAATAGCGTGTGATAGTATCGAATATTTAGGTTGTTTGGTAGCTATTCCAACTCAAAATACTCCTGATTCTATTACAGAACCTCCTTTTATAATAGAAGTAGTGTATATAGAAACAGGCTATATTCCTGATACTACTATTTTCAAGACACCTGAACATTTTTTTTGGAATGATATTCTTCATACCAATTATAGAAAAAATAAATATATAAAAGAAAAGGGTTGTGATACCTTAGCCATTCAGGCTTGGGCAATGAAACCTTATTTTTTAGAAAATGAACATCAATTGCAGTGGGCTGTTTCTTGTACTTCCAAAAATAAAGACTACATTCGTCATAGTACCCATAAATTGGGTAGATATGGAGTTTTGGAGATGAATATTAGCACTTCACCTACCCATCTTTTAGAGGTTAATTCCCAAATTCCTCTACTTACTTCTAGTGTAGAGTTTTATAAAGGATTCAGACACGAAGATTTTGATCCCAACTTTGATAATTTAGCAGCATTTGGTTTCGCTGGTCTTTTGGCAGGAAAAGTTCTGACAAAAGTAAAAGTTGTACCTTTTATTTTTAAATGGCTAAAATGGGTAATTATTGCTCTATTAGGAGCTTTTACATTCTTTAAAAGAAAATTAATTAAAAGAGACTTGGAAAGAGATTTAGAAATACACTATCTTGAAACAGAATTAGAAAGTGAAGAATAAATAGTCACTTTCTAATCTAAAAAAAACAATAATTAACCATTAATCACTAAATAAGACGTGAAACGAATCGGAGTTTTTACTTCTGGAGGGGATTCCCCTGGTATGAATGCCTGCTTGAGAGCTGTTGTAAGAGGTGCATTATATTACGGTGTTGAAGTATATGGAATTCATAGAGGCTATCGTGGAATGATAGAAAATGATATTCACATGATGACTTCTAGAGATGTCAGTAATATTATTCAGCGTGGAGGAACAGTTCTGAAAACAGCTCGTAGCCAACGGTTTCTGACAAAAGAGGGACGAGAAAGAGCTTATCAAAATCTCAAAAATTTAGAAATTGACGGACTTATAGCCATCGGTGGAAACGGAACTTTAGCAGGAATGCAAACCTTTTGGGAAGAACATAAAATGCCTTTTGTAGGCGCACCGGGGACAATCGATAACGACCTTAACGGAACTGATTATACCATCGGATTTGATACAGCTATCAACACAGCATTAGAAGCCATCGATAAAATTAGAGATACAGCTGACTCACTTGAAAGAGGATTTTTTATTGAAGTAATGGGAAGACATTGTGGAGATATTGCGCTTCTGACTGGAATTGGAGGTGGAGCAGAAATTGTCATGCTTCCCGAAATTGTCGATTCTTTAGATGAGATTGTGGAGTCTATAAAGGAAATGTTAGCTAACAAAAAAACCTCTCTAATAGTCGTAGTAGCAGAAGGCGATGAACTTGGAAATGCTGAAGAATTAGGGAAAAAAGTAAGAGAACAAATTCCCAAATTTAAGTTTAGAGTTACTAATTTAGGACACATTCAGCGTGGAGGTTCGCCAACGGCAGCAGACCGAGTTTTGGCTAGTCAATTAGGTTTGGGCGCAGTAGAAGGTCTTTTATCTGGAAAATCAAATGTTATGGTTGGACAGTTAAAGCGAAAAATGATTTATACTTCTATAGAAGAATGCTTAAAGCCTAGAGTTATTGATAATGACCTTGTGAGAATGCTTCGTATTTTGAGTACTTAAATTTTATTAGAATTTCTATAAAAATAAAAAACTCATTTTACATTACTGCAAAATGAGTTTTTGATATTTTTTATAAAAACATCTAAAAGCGATTACTGAATTGTAATTGTACTTAATGTATTCACTTCTCCATTACTAATAACTACATCAGAAATGGTAACAGGAGAATATGCCAAAGGAGGCTCAACTTTTACTTGATATGTTCCTGCTGGAAGTCCTTTGATTAAAAAACAGCCATCATTTGTATAAGCACTTGCTACAAATACACCATTTTGAGAAACAGTCACTAAAGACTGAATAGTGGCAGGAGAGGTACAGCCTTTTAGAGAACCTCCATCACTTTCTACGAAAGTACGAATGACAGGTTTTAGATTATATTTTCCAGAGTTTCCTGCTTTTACAATAGAACGAGCAGCATCAAAATCTAGCATAATTACATATTTCAGATCAGCTTCTAAAGTTGTATTGATTTTCAATTTCAGACCTGATTGTTGTGCGCTAGGCGTTTTGAGAGTGTATGTTTCTCCATTTTCAACAAGTGTATTATTTTCTCCTAAAATCAAACGAATTTGAGATACTTTACCAGCAGGAAGTTCATCACTTGCCAAAAGAGCATCAATGCCGTTAGTGAGTTCTAAAAGGTTATAAATTCCTGTATTTGTGGAAAGTGTTGTCCAACCTTGGTCTTCATCAGCAGCCGTTTCAGAAGTATGAATTCTAATTTCTCTTACATCAATATAAACAGCATCATACTCAGCAGGTGCATCTACAAGACGAACTTCTAGTTTGGCATTGCCATTTTTACTCTCTTTATCACAAGAAAAAAGAGAAAGCGAAAATAGCAGAAAAAATAAATAGTAAAATTTCATTTTTTAAAAATTAAAAGGTGAAAAAATATAGTTCTTCTTTTAGAAAAACTGTTATGTTTAAGATAAATACGTAAAGGTTATTTAGCAAAAAACGAGCTATTTTAATTTAAAAACAATGAAATCAGATTTCATTTTCAGATGTATCTGCTTTTTCTTCATTAATTTTATATTTGGCTTCTATAGTTTGAATATGGTTTTCTAAATCTTCAAAATTTGAAAAGACTTGAATTTGTGAAAGTCTATTTTCATCTTCTACTTCATCTAGTTCTTCTAACTCTTCAAAATTATCTTTTAGCTCTTCTTTTTCTGATACTATTTCATTTTTCAAATCAAATTTTTCCAGTTTTTTTTCTGCTATTTCTCCTAAGATGTCTTCTCCTTCTTTTACAGTTTCTTCTTTCTGAACTTCGTGCATTGGATTCATTGACAGCTCTACACTATCTTCTTGATTATATTTTTTTTCTTCTTCCTCTTTTAAAATAGTCTCAAAATTAGTCGTAGCAGTAGGATTTTCATATTCTTCCATTATTTCTTCTAGCTCATCATCACTATAGACTGGGCTTTCAGGATGCGTATATTGTCGTAACCAAACTTCTCCTTCTTCTACTGTTTTGAAAACAGCACAATTAACCAGTGAAGTGAGTTTTTCTCCCATTCCATACTTTAAAGAAAAAACAGCAAAAATATCTTTATCAGAAACAACAGTTGCAAAATGCTTTAGACCTGCGTCGTGTACCATTTGAGACCACACTTCATTTGCCCAACGTGGAATATTCGGATTTGTACCTTTAAATTTTTGAGCATCTAAAAAAAGACATTTTACTTTTGTATGACGAATCATAGCTACTTCTTTCAACAAAACCTCTCGTACTTTTTCCTCACTAACAAACTGTTTCCAAATTACATCTATGCGACGTTTCTCTGGAATCCATTTCATAGAGATATAATCCGTTTCGAAATGAGTAGGTGTATCTATAAAATTTTTATGAATGGTTTGAGCTAGAGGTTGCTCAACAACAGGACGTTTGACAGAAGGAAAAACAGGTCTTAAAGAAGAATTTCCTGTATTCGTATTTATATTATTATTTATGTTCATATCCGTATTGCTACAAAGTAAATAGAATAGAAAAGTATAAGACAGGCAGATTAAGCCAATTAAAAAATTATAAACGACCTTTTCTTATTTTATTAAGAGTAGTTTATAGATTTATCTTGATTTCTTTTATCGAATTATTTATAGAATAGGATTTTTTATTGTAATGGTATTTACTTCAAATAGTTAGCCAGTAGGACTTTTTTTATAGATGAATAATGGGTTTTTATCGAAATAATGAGTTTCTAGCAAAATCAGTATCATTAATCTTCTGTGTCGTAAGTGAGACACCGACAACGACAAAATATAAACTCAAATTTAAGTTAACCATTTGATAATTAATCTGTTTAGTTCCAATTTTACATTATATTCAACAGAATTAAACTACTAAAAACTACATGTCTGACTAAGCACCTAACTAAGCACCTAATTTCTCTCTCAGCGTTTCGACAAGTCCATCCCAAAGTTCTTCCAATACTTCTTCATCATTCATTTCTGAATAATCTTTTATTACTAAGTAGGTAGTGTCAGTTAGTTCGCTATAATTTAGTTTGAGTTCTAAGAAGTTTACATCTTTTTTCTTTCCTCTAGTTTTAATTTTTTCTTCTTCTATATTATCGACAAACTGATAGCGAATCATAGAATTATTTCTCTGTGAAACTATTTTTGCAATATGCTGTTCGTTGTCCCAATGAATATTCAAAAATTTATCATTCAAAACCTCTACTCTGTCAGCAAACCATTCTTCAAGCCCTTGTGGAGTGGAAATAAAAGGATAAACCATCTTGACAGCAGCACGTATTTCGTACTCAGCATTATATTCGTATTTACTCATTTTTGATAGATTATATGTGTTATTATTTTAGTTATGTCATTCAAAAGCATAAATTCATTTTTTGGACTAGAAATATAATAGTCAATAAGTGCCTAATATAATAGATTTATTTTAACTTGAGAAGCATACTAGCTTTTGTATGAGTTTTTTTTTATTTTTTTTATAGGATTCTAATTTAGAAAATCAATCTACTACACAATTCAACCTTTCTAAAGATTTAATAATAATATATTTACTCTTTTTCAGTTTCTCTTTCTCTTTCAAAAATTTGTGCCAGCTCAATAAAATCTTGTACAGAAAGCTGTTCTGCTCTTTTGCTGAGCATTTCATTTAGTTCTTCTTTTTCTTTAAAAGCATTCGGAATTCCTAGTGGTTTTAAAGCACTTCGAAGCATTTTTCTTCGCTGATTGAAACCAAATTTGACAAGTTGAAAAAATAATTTCTCATTACAATCTAATTGTTCTACTTCATTTCTCTTTAGGCGAATAACAGCAGATTTGACTCTTGGAGGTGGATTAAATACCTTTTCACTTACTGTAAAACAATATTCGATATCGTAATAAGCCTGTAACAAAACACTCAAAATACCATACGTTTTGTTTCCGTGTGGTGAAGCAATACGTTCAGCCACTTCTTTTTGAATCATTCCAACTACTTCTGGAATTTGATTTTTATATTCTAATACTTTAAAAAAAATCTGTGAAGAAATATTGTAAGGAAAATTGCCAATAATTCCGAATTTTCCTTCAAAAACAGTTTCTAAATCCATTTTCAAAAAATCTTCATTTAGAAGCGTTTCATCTGTAAAACCCAAGTTTTCTTTCAAATATTCTACTGATTCATCATCAATTTCTACCACTGTCAGATTATATTTTTTATCATTTAAAATAAATTTTGTCAGAACACCTGTACCTGCTCCAATTTCTAAGAGGTCTTTATAACTATCATCTTGCATCTGATTAACAATCTTACGAGCAATATTTTCATCTTTTAGGAAATGTTGTCCTAAATGTTTTTTTGGTTTTACAGGAGACTTTTTTGACATAACTTTTATTTATTGTTATTAAGTAGAGTTTAATAACAGCCAAGGATTTTTCTAATTTTACAACAAATATAATAAACTTCTTCTCACTATAAACAGAAGCATAGTTTTGATGTATTTTTGGACATTAAAAAATGGAGTAATATTTCAAAAAAAACTTCCCTTTTAGTTGAGACTATTAAAAGGGAAGTTTTTGATATTCAATAAATTCTAATCTATTTAAACATATAATTCTTCTTTTTCTTTCTTAGATTTTATTTGAGTAGGAATAATCAAACGGTTGCTACGGTCGTATGTAAAATAATTCCAAATCCAGCTTGTAAGTATAATAAAACGATTTTTAAAGCCAATTATAAACATCAAATGAACAAAAAGCCACACAAACCAAGCAAAAAAACCTTGAAAACTCATTTTGTTAGGCAAATCCACAACAGCACGATTTCTTCCAACTGTCGCCATACTTCCCTTATCAAAATATTTAAACGGTTTCATTTCTTTTTTATTGAGCATTCGTTTTAAATTATCGCCTAGTGTTTTTCCTTGTTGCATTGCCACAGGTGCAAGCATAGGAAAGCCTTTTGGATGATCTTCTGAAACCATTGCTGCGATATCACCAAGTGCAAAAATATTTTCTATTCCTTTTACTCGGTTATATTCATCAACAATAATTCGATTTCCTTGCAAAATAGCTTTTTCAGGAAGTCCTTTTATTAGATTTCCTGTAACTCCTGCTGCCCAAACGAGCGTAGTAGAAGGCAAAACCATTCCATTCGAAAGCTCTACATGACTACCATCAAATGCTTTTACACTAACTTCTTTCCAAATCTGAACTGTAAAATCTTTTAAATATTCTTCTGCTTTTCGGCTTGCATTATTTGTCATTCCATTCAAAAGACTTTTTCCTGCTTCTACCAAATGTATCTGCATTCTTCTAAAATCTAGTTCAGGGTAATCCTTTGGCAAAACATGTAATTTCAATTCTCCTAAAGCTCCTGCTACTTCTACACCTGTTGGTCCTCCACCCACAATAACTATATTCATAAGAGACTGTTGCTCTTCAATCGTTTGGGCAAGTTGAGCCTTTTCAAAGTTCTTTAATAAATGATTGCGAATAGCCAATGCTTGAGGAACTTGCTTTAAAGCAAATGCTCTTTCTTCAATCGATTTATTACCATAAAAATTAGTCTTTGAGCCGTTTGCAATCACTAAATAATCGTATCGCAGTGTTCCCAAATTAGTATCAACTATGTTTTTGTAGTGATGAATTTCTGTAACTGTTGCTACCCTAAAATAAAAATCAGACTTACTATTACTGCTCTTCAAAACTTTACGCAAAGGACCTGCAATGGCATCAGCCTCTAAACCTGCCGTCGCTACTTGATACAAAAGAGGTTGAAATGTATGAAAATTATACCTATCAATCATCACAATTTGAGCATCGACAGAACGCAGTTTTTTGGAAAGCTCCAACCCTGCAAAACCTCCTCCAATAATCACGATACGTGGTTTGTTGGCAGCAGGAATATGTAATTCTGATGTAAAATTGAGTTCCGAGTTCGTGGCAGGCACTAACATAATAAGTTGTTTTTTTGAAAAGACGTTTTAGTATTCTTATTTTTAAGTTTGACTATTGACTAACTAAAGTCGCTTACTTGAACGTAAACTAGCTTAGTAAGTTTAGGATATTGTAAAATGAAACCTTGTTTTTTGCTTTTTTATGTAATAGTTTGGCTAAATTTGATTGAAGAATAAAACATATCTTAAAACATAACCTCCTGCAAAATGAATTACTTTAAAAATAAAACAGTTTGGATTACAGGTGCATCTTCTGGAATTGGAGAAGAGCTTGTTTATGTTCTATCAAATCTCAATCTTGATACGAAAATTATTATTTCAGCAAGAAGAACGGAGGAATTAGAAAGAGTAAAAGAAATAAGCCAAAACAGAGAAAATGTAGCTATTCTTCCTTTAGATTTGACAAAATCAGATTTTGAAGAAAAAACAAAAGAAGCAATTTCATTTTTTGGAAAGGTTGATATTTTGGTTCATAATGGAGGAATTAGTCAGCGTTCATATATAAAAGATACCAAAATGGAAGTCTATCGAAAAATAATGGAAGTAAATTATTTTGGATATGTCGGACTTACACAAGCAATTTTACCTCACTTTGTAGAAAATCAAACGGGACATTTTGTAGTAATTACGAGTGTTTTGGGGAAATTATCAACTCCTATGCGTGGTGCTTACTCAAGCTCAAAACACGCTTTGTATGGCTTTTTTGATGGACTTAGAGCTGAGTTTTACAACGATAATATTAAGGTTTCAATGATTGCCCCTGGATTTATTCGTACCAATGTTGCCATCAATGCACTCACAGAAACAGGAGAAACATTTGCCAAAATGGGTAAAAACACAGGCGAAGGTTATCCTGCTGACAAATGCGCTCATCAAATTTTGAAAGCTATCAAAAATCAAAAAAAGGAAACCTATGTAGGCAAACCTTTCGGTAAAGAAAGATTAGGATTATATGTAAGACGATTTTTTCCGAATCTATTTTTCAAAATTGCTACAAAACAAGCTCCTGAATAAAACTACACAAAAGGAGCAAGGTAATTAAAGGGAAAAGAATCTATATTTCTCAAAATCATAAATAAAAATCCTAGTATAAAAATTATTACCCAAAACAGATTTGAATAATGAATTGCCTTTAATTCTATCTCAAAAAAAGTCTTGAAATAAAATCTCAAAAATTCGTATATCAATAAAGGAGAAATTAGAATTAAGAAGGCATTTTGCCGAAAAGCCGATAAAAAATCAAAGTGTAAAAGTGAATAAATACAGCGAGTAGCACCACAAAAAACACAATGAATCTCAAAAAAAACATAGGTTGGGCATTTTGGGTAAAATGAGTTTTCACTTGTGTTTATAGGATTATTAAACCAAAGAAAAATAATTCCTAAAAGAAAAAATAAGGGAATAAGTACAGCAAAAAAACGATTTATCACATCTATCAATACTAAAAATTACTGAGCTAGTCCACCCAAAATATAAGTTGCTATAACACATAAGATAAAGTAAGCCACCAAATTAGCAGCTCCCACATAATCTTTGACCACTCTTTGCCCAAAAAAGAGCATCGTAATATTAATAGTTGCCAAAACAGAACCTATGTAAGCAAATTTTACATCTCCTGTAAGTAAAAGTGTTACAAATCCAATAGCACTAAAAACCCCTGCTGCGACTTCAAAAATAGTAACAATAACTAAAAGAACAGTTACTAATTTTTCTAAATAAGAGCCTTTGAAGTGGTCTATAAGCCAAGCCGAATTTTCATCCCAACGAAAAACCTTATTAAAGCCAGATTGAATAAATAAAATGGCTAAAAAAAGAGTACAGATTATCTTTAAAAAAAATCCTGCTTCTGATGGATTGGTGAAAAATGAAAGTATATCTAGTAACATAAATGAAATGGTAAATTGTAAGTGATAAATTATAAATGAAATGAATATTTCTTTAAGATTGACTATTAAATTTTCTTTCAAAAAAATCTAGTGCTAAACGGTAGCTTTCCATTCCAAAACCTACAATTACACCGATACAGTTTTTACTCAAATAGCTTTTATGACGAAACTCTTCACGAGCAAAAGTATTCGAAATATGAACTTCAATAACAGGCGTAGAAATACTTGAAATAGCATCAGCAATGGCAACAGAAGTATGTGTAAAAGCTCCTGCATTCAAGATAATTCCGTCAGTACTAAAACCAATCTGATGTAATTTGTCTATAATCTCGCCTTCATGATTAGACTGAAAATAATGTAATTCTACCAATTTATCAGAAAAAACTTTTTTCAACTCTTCAAAATAATCTTCAAAAGACTGGTTTCCATAAATAGATGGTTCTCGTTTTCCCAAAAGATTAAGATTTGCACCATTTATTATCCACAACTGTTTTTTCATAGTTTATTTATTCAAACCTTATAGGTTTATTTCTATATTTGTTCTGCAAAAAGCATATTTTAATTGATTTTTTCAAACTTATTTTGAAAAAAAATGTAATCAAATGTAGCGTACCTTTTAAGGTGCGAAAATGTATCGTACACTTTAGTGTCGGAAAAAATATATTCTCGCCGTTGTTGGTGTCCTCACCAACGACAATTTACAACATTATGAAAAAAGTAATAGTAATTGGTTCTGGTTTCGCTGGTCTTTCGGCTGCTGCTTGTTTGGCACAGAAGGGTTTTGATGTAACTGTGTTGGAAAAAAATGATTCTTTAGGAGGTCGTGCTAGGCAATGGATAACTGAAGGATTTACTTTTGATATGGGACCAAGTTGGTACTGGATGCCTGATGTTTTTGAAGAGTATTTTGCTCTTTTTGGAAAAAAAGTAAGTGATTATTACGACCTTCATCGCCTTGACCCTGGATATAGAGTTTGTTTTGGCAAAGATGATTTTGTCGATATTCCTGCTTCTATGGAAGAATTGGAAAACCTTTTTGAGAGTTATGAAGAAGGAAGTAGCTTGAAATTACGTGAATTTTTGGCTCAAGCAAAATATAAATATGAAGTTGGAATGAGCGAATATGTTTTTCGTCCTTCGCATTCGATTACTGAATTTATAGATTATCGCTTGATGAAAGAAAGTTTGCGTATTCAGATGCTAACTTCGATGAGCAAACACGTCAGAAAATTCTTTACCCATGAAAAACTGATAAAATTATTAGAATTCCCTGTGCTTTTTCTCGGTGCAACTCCACAAAATACGCCTGCATTGTACAGCATGATGAATTATGCAGATTTATCACTCGGAACTTGGTATCCAATGGGAGGAATGAATAAAATCATTGAAGCGATGGTAAAAGTAGCAGAAGAACAAGGTGTAAAATTCGAAACTGAAACCGAAGTTCATAAAATTGTTACTAAAAATGGAAAAGCTGGGTCAGTCTTAACTTCAAAAGGAGAATTTCATGCTGATTGGATTGTGGCAGGAAATGATTATCACAATACCGACCAAAAATTACTAGACAAAGCAGATCAAAATTATACAGAAAAATATTGGGATGACAGAACTATGTCGCCCTCAAGTTTATTATTTTATTTAGGAATAGATAAGAAACTTAATAACTTAGAACATCACAATTTATTTTTTGATGAAGATTTTAATAAACATGCAGAGGAAATTTATACTAATCCTCGTTGGCCTTCAAAGCCTCTTTTTTATGCGTGTTGTCCTTCTCAAACTGATGATGAAGTTGCGCCAGAAGGTAAAGAAAATCTATTTTTGTTAGTTCCTATTGCCCCTGGTTTGCCAGATGGTGAAACGATTAGAGAAAAATATTACAATCTTGTAATGGATAGATTGGAAAATCTGACGGAACAAAAAATTAGAGAACATGTCATTTTGAAGCGTAGTTATGCCTTAGATGATTTTAAAGCAGATTACAATTCTTTCAAAGGCAATGCTTATGGATTAGCAAATACACTTGCACAAACAGCATTTTTCAAACCTAAAATGAAATCTAAAAAGGTAAGTAATTTGTTCTTTACAGGACAACTGACCGTTCCAGGTCCTGGTGTTCCTCCTTCTATTATTTCGGGTCGTGTGGTGGCTGATGAAGTGGCGAAGGAAGCGAAGAAGATTTTTGAAAAGGTTTAGATAAAGATTGAAAAATATCCTCTTTTCGAAACCCTAAGTTTCTTTAAGACCCTTAGGGTTTAAATTATGTTGTATTTTGAGCAAAAATTAGATTTTTGCAGCTAAAGCTAATCCCAAGAAAAACAACCAAACCAAACCCAAAATATTTATCATATAAATTCTATAATCTGCTTTCTTTATCAAAAAAAGCACAAATCCGATAATTCCATTCAAGGCTATCAAAATAGGAAAAGGAATAATTATAAGAATTACAGATTTACAATTGTTTGACTCAAAAGTAACAAAGAGTAATCTTGCAACAACAAGTAGATTTATAAAGGAAACAATTAGAAAGTGGATTTTAGTAGATTTTTTCATATTTTTAATACGCAATCTTGATTCTAATTGTTTTTACTCAAAACTAATTCGCACTATGAACGGAATTACGTGGAAAACTGATTTTTGGCAACAAAAAACTTCTATTTTATACAATGAAAGGGAAATCGGTTTTTTCAAAATGAACTTTTGGAAACACAAAAGAGCTAAAGGAATGCTTTTGGATAGAGAATTTGAAATAAAACCAATTAATTTTTGGGGAACAAAAATAGTTATTGTCGATAAAATTGATGAGCAAATAATTGCAACTCTTACTACAAATATGTGGACTAACAAAACAGAACTCTATGTAGAAAAAGACCATGAAACCTTCATTTTTAAGCAAAATATGTGGAGTGTAGGAAGTTGGTGGTGGGAGAGAAAATACACACAATCACAACTAGAGAACCATCAAATTGATACTTCACTACCTAGCGAAAAACTTATTAATAGCTCTATTTCCAATTTTTTGACTGGTAAAGGAGAATTTAATTTTGGAAATACAGGAGAAAGTAATCTCAATGCACTTATTTTGGGTGGTATTTTTATTATGAAAATTCGACAACAGGCAGCAGCAGGGTAATTTTTAAATATATCAAATCCGTTTAGTTATGAAGGAAATTAAATTATACAAATCGCCTCTATCTGCCTTTTATCTATTTTTAGGTGGTTTTATTTTTGTATTAGGTGGAATTTTTATGGTTATGAAAGAAGGTTCTTTTATGGCTTGGTTTGCCCTTATTTTTTGTGGTTTGTGGGCTTTAGTTAGTTTGATTATGCTTTTTGACAAAACACCTCAAATTATTATCAATCAGAAAGGAATTTGGTATAAGAAAGCAATTTGGAAAAAACGTAATTATGAGGATATTATAGAATGGGAAATTATAAAAAACATTCATAGGTCTTCTGTAAATAATCAAAAATTTATCTGTCTGAATACTGCTTCTTCAAAATCTAAAAAGCAAAGTTCTATTCAGAAAAACTTAGGTAAATTAAATAGAGCAATGGGTTTTGAAGAAACAAATATTCCTTTGTCAATGATAAAAATAGATGCCAACAAACTCGTGGATTTTTTGGGTTCAATGGTAGTTTCTAATGATTCACAAAGAGAATATCTTATCCAAAATTTCATCATTCCTCTGCCTTCCTCTTTTTTCTCTAAACTAAAATCTAAGTTTAAACTTTAAAAATTACACTTATGAATTTTACTCAAAAACCTTTTGAAAATTTACCTCAACAAGCACAAAGTTTACTTTCTGTTTTGTCAGTCTTGCCGAGTAAAGAAATTGCTAGTTCTTTTTTAGAATTACATTTTTCTTTTGATGAAGGTGAACAAAATATAGACTTACTTAGTCCGATTTTAGGAGAAAATAGTGGAGAAGATTATATAAAATCAATGTTGATGTCTATCGGCAATCCAAGTGAAGAGTATGTAGATAGTCATATTGAAAAAGTGAGATTAGAAAAAGGCAGAAAGTATATTGAAGAATCTATACAAGAATTTATTAATCAAAATTGGATTGAGAAAATAGCCAAGAACGAAACAGATGAAATAGTCTATTATTTCCTATCACAAACAAACCGAACACAACTTTTAGAAACTCAAAAAGAACAAATTTGGAAACTAACTCATCCATTTTTGCAAAGTTGGGAATACAAAATGCAATCAGATACATTGCTAAACAAAAATTATGAAGAGTACACAAATTACACAAAGCATTTTTTAGAGCTTAATGAAAAACAATTTCCTTTTTGGGATGTAGAAGAGGGGATTATTCAAGATTCTATTGCCAAGATTTGTAAAGAAATTGCTTTATATGCTTTTGATAATGATAAACAAAAAGATTCATTTTTCTTTATCGAAAAATCAGCTTTCCTTCAAAAGAAACTTACAGAAAAATTTCCTAATAATATAGAATATGAAGAAGAGTTAGGAACTATTTATGAAAAGTGGGGTGATATTCTTTATAAATCAGGACATATCAAAACAGCTTTTACTTTTTATAATCTAAAGATTGGAATAGCAGAAAAGTTGGCTTCTCTTTTTCCTGATAATGATGATTTTATTTTTGATTTGGCTTCTTTATATGGAGGTTTGGGAAAACTAGACTTTGAGCGAGAAGAATATAAAAAATCAATGGAATGGTATGAACAACAAGCCAAATATATAAAAAATACAGAAGGTTTGATACAAGATGTTGATTATCTAAATCTGTTGAGTGAAGCTACAAATCAATTAGCTGAAATAAATAATCTAATGGGTTATCCTCTAATAGCAATAGAAAAGTATAGAGAGAATATAGAATATTTGGGAGAATTATATACTAATTTTTCAGATGTGCTTACAGTACAACAAGAATTAGAATATGGAGATTCATTAGGCAAGACAAATCAAAAAGTAGGAGATTCTTTTTATAAAAAAAAGCAACCAAAAGTAGCACTAGATTATTATCAAGAGCAAATAGAAACCTATCAATTCCTTATTGATGAAGCAGAAGAAATTGAAGATGAACAAATAGACTATTTCCAAAATCTTTTAGCTATCGGAATTGTAAAGCTAGGAAAGTGTCGTAAGGCAATGGAAGAAAATGAAATCGCCTTAAATTTATTTGAAAAAGCTGAGAATATGTTTCTTGAAATGATAGCAAAAACTTCCGATCAAGAAGACAAAGAAACCTTTACAAATAGCCTAAAAGTAGTTCAGAAACTAAAAAATCAAATTGAATAGATTTTTATTCTAATTCTTTTTATCTTTTCTTATCTTTGCGTCTTAAAGAAAAATCAAATCTACCGTGGCTTGTATCCCTACGAGCGACCTCAAAAATATAAACATGACAGCTAAAGAAGTACGCCAAACCTTTCTCAATTTTTTTCAAGAAAAACAGCATTTAATTGTTGATTCTGCGCCACTTATTCCAAAAGGCGATACTACGCTGATGTTTATCAATTCTGGAATGGCACAGTTTAAAGATTATTTTTTAGGAAATGGAAATCCTCCTTCCAAACGAATTACAGACACCCAAAAATGTCTTCGTGTTTCTGGTAAGCACAACGATTTGGACGATGTAGGAATTGATACCTACCATCATACATTTTTCGAAATGCTAGGAAACTGGTCGTTTGGCGATTATTTCAAAAAAGAAGCCTTGCCTTGGGCGTGGGAACTCTTGACAGAAGTCTATAAATTACCAAAAGAACGTTTGTATGTAACTGTTTTTGAAGGTGATAAAGACGATAAACTAGCTTTAGATACAGAGTCTTTCGAAATTTGGAAACAGATTTTAGGAGGAGAAGACCGTATTTTGTACGGAAATAAAAAAGATAATTTTTGGGAAATGGGCGATGTAGGTCCTTGTGGTCCTTGTTCAGAAATTCATATTGATTTGCGTACTGATGCAGAACGTTTTGATGTAGATGGAAAAACGCTAGTAAATGCAGACCACCCACAAGTTATCGAAATTTGGAATAACGTTTTTATGGAATTTGAGCGCAAGGCTGACAAATCTCTTGTAAAACTTCCTTCGCAACACGTAGATACAGGAATGGGGTTTGAGCGTTTGGTGCGTGCCATCGAAGGCAAACAATCCAATTATGATACTGATGTTTTTACTCCTCTTATCAAAACGGTTGAGGCGATTAGTGGCATTTCGTATGGTGTAGATGAAAAAACAGATATTGCCATTCGTGTTATTTCTGACCATATTCGTGCTATTTCATTTGTGATTGCAGACGGACAACTTCCATCCAACAACAAACAAGGTTATGTCGTTCGTCGTATTTTGCGTCGTGCTGTTCGTTATGGCTATACTTATTTGGATTTGAAAGAGCCATTTTTGTTTGAGTTAGTGCATATTTTGGCAGAACAGTTTGACGATACATTCCCAGAATTAGACGCTCAAAAAGATTTTGTTGCAAGAGTTGTAAAAGAAGAAGAAAATTCGTTTTTACGTACTTTAGAAAATGGAATTAAGCGTTTTGAAGAGGTGAAAAATCGTACAAAGGGAAATGTAATTGATGGAAAAGAAGTATTTGAATTATATGATACATTCGGTTTTCCTGATGATTTAACAGATTTGATGGCAAGAGAAGCAGGAATGAAAATCGACACAGTTGGTTTTGAAAAGGCTTTAAATGAACAAAGAAAACGTTCTCAAAAAGATGCTTCTTCTGAAAAATCGGATTGGCACGAAATCCAAGAAGACAAAAGTGTAAATGTTGATTTCTTGGGTTACGATACACTTCAAGCAAAGGCAAAGATTGTAAAATGGAGAGAAATTACTCAAAAAGGCAAAACACTCTATCAAATTGTGCTTGACCAAACTCCTTTTTATGCAGAAAGTGGTGGACAGGTTGGAGATAGAGGTTATATTCAAGCCATTGATTCAGATAATGAAAATAATGGAGAAAAAATTAGCATCATTGATACACAGAAAGAAAATGATATGATTGTTCATATCACAAAAAAAATACCTTCTAATTTTACAGCAAATTATAAAGCGATTGTAAGTGAAACACTAAGACGTTCGACTGAAAATAACCACTCTGCAACACACCTTTTACATGCAGCTTTGCGCTCTGTTTTGGGAACTCATGTTCAGCAGCGAGGTTCATTAGTTTCTGAAGATATTTTGCGTTTTGATTTTTCTCATTTTTCTAAAATGACTGACGAAGAAATTGAAAAAGTAGAAACTATTGTCAATCAAAAAATTAGAGAAAATATTGAGCTTCAAGAAATGAGAAACACGCCAATAGACGAAGCCAAAGAAATGGGTGCAATGGCTCTTTTTGGTGAAAAGTATGGTAATTCGGTTCGTGTAGTTATGTTTGATAAAAAATATTCAGTTGAGCTTTGTGGAGGAACGCACGTTTCGGCAACTGGAAAAATTGGTTTCTTCAAGATTATTTCTGAAAGTTCGGTAGCTTCTGGTGTTCGTCGTTTGGAAGCTCTGACAGGAGAAAAAGCCTATAATTGGATTCAAGAACAAAACAAACTTGTCAAAGAAATTCGTTCGATAGTAAAAGGAAACAAAAACCTAAAAGAGGATGTAAATTCTTTAGTAGAACAAAATGCAATCCTTCAAAAACAGATTCAAGAATTTCAAGAGAAAGAAGCTAAAAATATCAAGAAAAATCTTTTGAATGAAATAAAGAATGAAAATGGAATAAATATTTTGATTCAAAAAATTTCTATTCCGTCTGCTGATGCGCTCAAAAATCTTAGTTTCGAACTCAAAAACGAAGTAGAAAATCTCTTTGCTGTTTTGGCTGCTGATATTGAAGGCAAACCACAAATCGCTGTTACTATTTCTCAAGAATTAGTAGATGAAAAAGGCTTGAATGCTGGAAAAATTGTGAAAGATTTAGCTAAAAATATCAAAGGTGGAGGAGGTGGACAGCCTTTCTTTGCTACAGCAGGAGGAAAAGATTTATCTGGACTGGATAAAGTAGTAGAACAAGGTTTTGAGATTTTGTATAAGTAATTAAAACCTCGTTGACGGCAACGCCTCAACGACGGTTACATGTAGGAAGCAACATTTTTAGTCTAACTAGAAATGTTGCTTTTTTTTTGAATCAAACTTTGTAAACTTTGACAGTCATTTCAGAAGGCTGTCAATAGTTTAATTTTCAACTATTGTCAGAGTTGCTTCGGATTACCGAAAAACTACTGACAAAGTTTTATATTTTCCTTATCTTTATTAAAAGAAAATATAGAAATTAATCAGCCTGATTAAAAATAGAGAAAAATGAATAATTACCAACTTGAGCTTACCGAAGAACAGGAAAAACTATTAATTCCTCTTTTAGAAGCATTAAAAATAGATTTTAGAAAAGAAGAAGTAAATAATAAAAACGGAAGTACACAACCTTTACCTTCTCCACTTACTCAAAAATCGGATTATACAGTTGAGGAGATTGAAGAATATGCAGCTTTATTTCCAAAAAAACACATTTGGAAAAGTTCTGATATTGAAACCTATTTTCCTCAAGATTTAAAAGTAAGCGTACAAATTATTCAAAATCAACTTTTTATTATGCCTTCTCCAAATTTCAACCATCAAGCTATTTCTGAAGAATTAGGTTTTCAAATGGGTACTTTTGTGCGCCAACATAAAGCAGGAAAAATTATTTATGCGCCTATTGATGTTCAATTTGATGAAGATAATTTGTTTCAACCTGATATTATTTTTATTGCTGTCAGTCGTTATCATATCATAGAAAATAAAAAAGTACAAGAAGCTCCTAATTTGGTAGTAGAAATTTGGTCGCCTTCTAATGCAAAAAAGGAAAGAGAAATGAAACACAAAATCTATGAAACACAAGGAGTAACAGAATACTGGCAGATTTTCCCTAAGAAACGTGAAGTAAAAGTAGAAGTTTTGAATGAAGAAGGAAAGTACAAACTTTTTTCAGAAGCTAAGAAAGTTGGAAAAGTACAATCTAAAGTTTTGAATGGTTTTGAGATAGAGATTGAAACGCTTTTTGAGGAAGTAGACAAGTAATCTATTTCTAAAGAGAATTTAAAAATTAACCTATAAAATCCTTTGAAGTAGAAAATTTAGAACAGAACTTTAATAGAAATCAAGAAGAGTAGGCAAAAGAATATCTCAAACATTTTATTACAAAAGCCAAAAGAAGGATAATTCATGGGTTGTGCTTATGAATTCTATTGCGCTTGTTATTATATATATGTGATATGTTTTCTCTTGTTATTTTCATAAATATCTTCTTCTCTCCTAACTTATCGAAAAATGGAAAACGATAGTATATTTTTTTATAGTGTAAGCAATGCCTACGGACAGTTTTCTAATTTTGCTTTATACCCCATCAAGATAAAAGGCAAAATTTGGCAAACTTCTGAACACTATTTTCACGCTCAAAAATTTTCTGGAACAGAATATGAAAACAACATTAGAAAGGCATCAAGTCCCATGAAAGCAGCAGAAATGGGAAGAACTAGAAAGGTGAAAATGCGTAAAAATTGGGATAATATGAAAGATAATATTATGTACGAAGCTGTTAAGGCAAAGTTTACTCAGCATGAAGACTTGAAAGAATTATTACTATCTACACAAGATGCTATCCTTGTCGAACATACCGAAAATGATGATTATTGGGGAGATGGATTAGATGGAAAAGGAAAAAATAAACTTGGAAAAATATTGATGAAAATTAGAGAAGAGTTTCAAGAATAAATATACACTAGATAGAGTTTGATGGAACATTTGTAGATCGTCTATCTTTATTTAATATAGGGTTGATAATTTTATTACATTTAGTCTTACTAAAAAAAAGTCATTTGTATTGAAACAACACTTTTTTGATAAAAAGAAGTTTTAGAGTATATTTTTGTATAACAGTCTTCCAGACTGTTGAATAGGATAAAATAGTGTTTTTTGTGTTCAGACAAGATGTCTGAACTACCTTAATACAAACTGTGATAAGGTTTACTTTATAGTGAAAAAAAAAAATTTGTGTTGAAAAGTCTAATAAAAAATGTATAATTGTAAAAAAAGACCTGACTTCCAACTAACTACAATTATTATATTATGGAAATAGCAAATAAACTCAAAGCTCTTGCTGATAAAATTGAACAATTAAAAGATAGAATAGAAACAGAAGAATCGACAAAACATGCTTTTGTACTTCCATTCATCAATCTTTTAGGTTATGATACCTTTGATCCAACTGAAGTTGTTCCTGAGTTTACAGCCGACTTAGGGCTAAAAAAAGGCGAAAAAGTAGATTATGCAATTTTTCAAAATGATGTTCCTATTTTGATAATAGAATGCAAAAATTGGAAGCAAAAGTTAGATATACATGGTTCTCAACTATTTCGTTACTTTCATGTAACTAAAACAAAGTTTTCATTACTTACAAATGGTATTGAGTATAGGTTTTATACAGATTTAGAAGAATCTAATAAAATGGATGAAAAACCATTTTTAGAATTTAATCTTACAGATTTGAAAGAGAGTGTAATAAAGGAAATAGAAAAATTTCACAAATCTAACTTTGATGTAGATAAGATATTTAATAATGCAAGTTCATTAAAATATTCAAGAGAAATAAGAAATGCTATAAGCAAAGAAATTCAATCTCCTTCTCCAGAGTTTGTGAAACTATTTGCAAATAAAGTTTATTCAGGAAGATTGACAGCTTCTGTTATGGAAGAGTTTACAGAGTTAGTTCAAAAAGCATTTAGTCAGATGCTTAGTGAAAGAGTTAATAGTAGATTGAACGCAGCTTTAAATAAAGAAGCTGAATCAGAAAAAGAACAAGAGGCAGAAGAAGTAATTGAAGAAGAAGTTAGTAAAATAGATACCACAGAAGAAGAGTTAGATGCTTATAGAGTAATTGTCGCTATTCTTAGAAGAAAATTACCTATTGAACGTATTGCACATAGAGATACACAATCTTATTTTGGTGTTTTATTAGATGATAATAATAGAAAACCTATTTGTAGATTATATCTGAATTCAGCAACTAAAAAGTATTTAAGTGTATTTGATGAAAATAAAAATGAAACAAAACATTCTATTGTATCAATAGATGAAATTTATAATTATGAGAAAGAAATATTAGATGTTGTAGAGTATTATGAAGCATAAAACAAAAAAGCAGTTACCCAAAAAGTAACTGCTTTTTCACTAAAAAAGAAAAGAATCTACCCCAAATTCTTCTTCAAATTCAGATTAAATTCTTCTGCCCATTCTAAGGCTTTTTGATAACCTGCATCAGCATGACGAAGCACACCCATAGCAGGGTCGTTATGTAAAACTCGTTTGAGTCTTTCGTGAGCTTCTTTTGTTCCGTCTGCCAAAATAACCATTCCTGCGTGGATAGAATATCCCATTCCTACGCCTCCTCCGTGATGTATCGAAACCCACGTCGCACCACCAGCCGTATTGATAAGGGCGTTCAAGATAGGCCAATCTGCCACAGCATCCGAACCGTCTAGCATCGCTTCGGTTTCTCGGTTTGGAGAAGCCACCGAACCACTATCCAAATGGTCTCTTCCAATTACGATAGGAGCTTTTAGCGTTCCATTTTTGACAAGCTCATTAAATGCTAAAGCTGCCTTTTGTCGTTCTCCCAAACTCAACCAACAAATACGAGCTGGCAAACCTTGAAAAGCAATGCGTTCTTGTGCCATTTTTATCCAACGGTGCAACGATTCATTTTCAGGGAATAATTCTAACAAAACCTTATCACACTCAAAAATATCTTGTTCATCGCCCGAAAGAGCCACAAAACGAAAAGGGCCTTTTCCCTCACAAAACAAAGGACGAATATAAGCAGGAACAAATCCGGGGAAATCAAAGGCATTTTTTACATTGCGTTGGTCTAATGCTTGTCCTCTTAGGTTATTTCCATAATCAAATGTAATTGCACCTCGCTTTTGAAGCTCTAACATTTGTTTTACGTGGTGCGCCATTGTATCTAGTGAGCGTTCGGTATAATCTTTTGGGTTTGCATCTCTTAATGTATTGGCTTCTTCAACACTCATATTTTCTGGAAAATAGCCGTTTAAAGCATCGTGAGCAGATGTTTGGTCGGTAAGCGTGTCAGGAGTAATATTTCTATCAATCAATCTTTGAAGTAAATCAATGATATTACAAACGACACCGATAGATTTGTTTTTGCCTTCTTTTTTATATTCTAATGCTGCATCAATGGCTTTATCAATATCAAAATACTTTTCATCTAAATAACGAGTTTCTAAGCGTTTGTCTATTCTCCATTCTTCCATTTCAGCAGCCAAACAAACTCCTTCGTTCATTGTGATTGCAAGTGGTTGCGCTCCACCCATTCCACCAAGTCCTGCCGTAACATTAAGCGTATTTTTGAGTGTTCCGTTGTAATGTTGTCTTGCTAATTCGGCGTAGGTTTCATACGTTCCCTGTACAATTCCTTGTGTTCCAATATAAATCCACGAACCTGCTGTCATTTGTCCGTACATCATCAAACCTTTTTTGTCTAATTCGTTGAAGTGATCCCAAGTTGCCCAACGAGGAACAAGCATAGAATTCGAAATCAAGACACGAGGAGCATCTTTGTGAGTGGGTAAAATGGCAATCGGCTTTCCCGACTGAATCAAAAGTGTTTGCTCATCAGACATATTTTTTAGAGCCTTTACAATCAAATCAAAAGATTCCCAGTTTCTAGCAGCTTTTCCAATTCCACCATAAACCACTAAGTCTTCTGGTCTTTCGGCTACATCTGGGTCAAGATTATTGTAGAGCATTCTCAAAACGGCTTCTTGTTGCCAGCCTTTTGTATTTAATTTTATTCCTGTGGGTGTTGCACCTTTTTCGGTTGCGTTGTGTATGGTCATATCAATTAAAAATTACGATTTACAAAATCAGTATAGCTTATTATTCAATAAAGCTAAATTACTTGTTTTACTGATAAATTACAATATTTCAAGTTGTAGAGAAAACTTTTGATACTAATCGCTTTTCAATCTTTCTAATAAATCTTCTTTGCGACAATGACAATGGTTTCGTTATAAAATAATTCTTTTTGCTGTTTGCGATGTCTCAATGGTGACATATAGTATTTCTAATCCCAAATTCATTTAAATAATAAATGAGCATTTTAACAAAAAAAGAAATTTTTAGTTTTAAACTCTAAAAAAACGCAACAGACATAAAGTCTTTACTATTTTTTAGAAAGAATTTTGTCTTTATAAAAAAACATAAATATTGGTGGGAATTTTGTAATATACACTTAAAAGTTACAGCCGTGCTAGTAGCATTGATTTTAAGTTTATTTTATTTGAAATTATCATATTGTTTCAAAATATATCAAAATATATTTTCCTCTATTTAAATTCTATCAACTAATTATTTTTTTTCCCCTTTTCTACAAAATGTAAAATGAAAAAATATTTATTTACTCTTTTATTTGTTCTATTTTTTTATCTCTCTTTTTCTATATATGGTTTTGCACAAATGACTGTTATAGAAAGCGATTCTTTAGTTTTGGTAGATATTTATCAATCTACTAATGGTTCTGGTTGGATTAATACTTGGAAGTTAGATCAAAAAATCACGACTTGGAATGGTGTAACAGTACAGAATCAGCGTGTGGTTGGTCTTAATTTTAGTAGACGTAATCTTACTGACAGTCTTCCAAGTTCATTAGGCAATCTTTCTGAATTAAGAAGTTTGAATATTTCTTTTAATAATCTGACAGGTTCTTTGGAAATGCTTACTATGCTTTATAAGTTAAAAGTCTTTAGTATGGCAGGAACTAAATACAAAGAAAGCTATGGAAATGTACCTTCTATATTTGGACAAATGCGCCAACTTACCTATCTTGATATGTCTCAAAATGGATTTACTGCGCCTATTTCAGATACAACAGGTTTCTTCTTATTGACTAATTTGCAAGAGTTATATATAAACTCCAATAGTTTTAATGGAAGAATGCAAAACGAATTTGGAGAATTCAAAAAACTTAAAACGTTTAATATTTCAAGTTGTCGTTTTTCGGGTGCTTTACCAGCTTCATTGACAAACTTAACGCTCTTAGAAGAATTTTATTTAGCTTCTAATGCGTTTGATTCCGATTTGGGGCTTATTGTTTCAGCTATGCCAAATTTAAGAGTTTTGTCAGCTGCTTCAAATAGACTAGGAAGAAATAGAGTATTACCACGTTTGTTGTATGAGTTGAGCAAACTGACTTATTTAGATTTATCAAACAATGAATACAAACTCTATATTAGTGCGCTGATTTCAAACTTAAAAAACCTACAAACACTTTTACTACAAAATAATAAACTTTCAGGAGAACTTCCTCTGCCTATCACTAATTTACCTAAATTAGTAACTTGCAACTTATCAAATAATTCATTCTCAGGCACAATACCTATACGATTTTATTATTCTCCTTCTTTAAAAACATTAATTCTTTCTCGTAATAAATTTAAAGATGTTTTGCCTGTTGGCTTAAATTTACCTAGCAAACTTAGCTATTTGGATTTGTCGTACAATCTTTTTCAAACCAAGCTTCTCAATAGTGCAGAAACCTCTGTAGGTTCTTTCGATTATTTTCCTAATCTAACTTATTTAGATGTATCATATAATAATTTAGAAGATTTTGATAAAATAGAATTTTATACATTGAAAAATTTAGCTACAATAAAATTAAATAATAATAAACTCAAAGGACAAATTCCCATAAAGGTAGCTTCTATTGTTTCTCTTACTTCTTTTGATATTTCTGCCAATAAATTTGAAGGAACTCTGCCTGCTCAAATAGGAAATATGAGCAAAATTCAAACTTTTAGAGCTTCTACAAATAGTTTGGAAGGAGAAATACCACGTTCTTTCTTTACTCCTTCTTCTACTCTCAGAACATTAGATTTGAGTAGAAATAAGTTCTCATCAATAGAAAATATAGATTCTTTGACACGCTTACAAGTCATCAATGTTAGTAATAATAACCTGACTTTTGGAGATTTGGAAGGTCATATAAAGAAAATTCCTAATTTTACTTACTCTCCTCAACAAAATATTCCAATTATTCAACCTTGTTATTTGCAAGTGCAAACAAGAGGAGAATTTAATCAATATCAATGGTTTTTTAATGGAGACTCTATCAAAAATGCAACAGATTCTGTTTTTGCTGCCAAACGAATAGGTACATATTATGTAAAAGTAAAAAATGATAGTGTTCCTAGATTAATTCTAACTTCTGAAAAAGCAATTGTTACAGAATTTACTGTTCCTGATAATAATTTTCCAAATGAGAATTTTAAAGATACTACTTTTTGTGAACCATTTGAATATCAACTTATTGCTACCGAAACAGGAATTGACTACCTATGGAGTACAGGGGATTCGACTCCAAGCATAACCATTTCAGAAGAAGGTATTTATACTGTTTGGGTAGATAATGGATTTTGTACAGTGGTGGATACTGTCAGAATAAATTTTGCAGGAGTAAAAAACAATATTATTTCTTCTTCTCAACGAGTTTGTAGAGAGGAAAATCCTAGCCTCTTGACAGGGGATTCTTCTTTGGTTGGACACACGTATTTGTGGCAATCTTCTATAGATAGTTTGAATTGGACAGATTTAGACACCACACTCAATTATCAACCTCAAGAGTTATTTACTTCTACTTACTTTAGAAGAAAAGTAACTCCTAATTCATTCTACAACTGTGATGCAAAGTATAGCAATGTAGTTTTAATTGAAGTTTCAAATCTAAAAGTGGAAGCCAAAACTACCAATGTATCTTGTTTTGGTGGAAATGATGGTAAAATTGAACTAGAAATCACAGGAGCTTTTGATGATTATCAAATTCTGTGGGAAAATGGAAGTACAAATAGTTCTTTAGAAAATCTCAAGAAGGGAAATTATAAAGTAAAAGTAATTGATGATTTGGGCTGTCAGGATTCATTACTTATTGAAGTTGCAGAACCTCAAAAATTAGAAGGTAATTTTATTATTAAAGAACCAACCTGTAATTCAGAGTTGAATAATGGAGCAATTTCTTTACTAATTACAGGAGGAACAGAACCTTATCAAACTGTTTGGACATATCAAAGAGATACTCTTGCCATCAATACAAATGAAATTTCGGCTTTAGAACCAAATGAAAACGAAAAATATGAGGTCAGAATCACAGATGCAAATGGTTGTGAGTTTACTGTATCAAACTTTTTAACTCGCCAACAACCTGTTGATTCCCGTTTTAGTTACGATTATGATAGTTATTGTAAGCTAGAAATTAATCCAAAACCTACAATTTCAGGAGTAAAAAATGGCTTTTTCTTTACAAATGATACAGGAATTGAATTAGACTCTTTGAGTGGAGAAATTTATCTGAATACATCTGCACAAGGAATGTATAAAATAATCTACCAAGCTGATGAATGTTCGGCTGACACCGTTTTTGTAGAAATAAATGGAGATTGTTTTGCAGGAATTCCTAATACATTTACTCCTAACAACGATGGTACAAATGATACTTGGCAAGTTCCGTTTTTAGAGCGTTATCCAAATGCTGATATAGAAATTTTTGATAGAACAGGTAAGATACTTTTCACTCAAAAAAATGGCTATAAAACAGAATGGAATGGACTTCTCAATGGAATGAAACTCGCTGAAGGAACATATTATTATAGAATCAGAATTAGTGATTCTTTAAAACCAATTACAGGATATATATCTATTGTGCGCTAGAATATTTTTTATTGTTTAAATTCTATTCAGTTTTGAAGAGCTGAATTCGCCAACTACACAAAAAAAGCCTATCAAACTCAAAAGAATTTGATAGGCTTAAATATGTCCTGCTATTTCAAAATAAAATTATTCCAAAGCCTTTGTTGGTGTTTTAGCTTAGCGACACCAACAAATATATCCACAAATCCCATTCTTAAACAACTTCTATGTTCTGTTATTTCAAAATAAAATTATGCTTCTTTATTTTTATACCAATATGAATCTGTATTTACGGTAGCATTAAGTTCGTGCAATAAGAAATATAGACCAAAATAAGTTCTATTTAAATAAAGTGAGTGTTGTGAACCTCTTGCTTGTTTTGAGTTACGAAGCTCAGGCATTTTAGAAAGACGCTCTCCAAACTCATTCAAATCATTGAAGTATTTTTTATCTCCAAAATAAAATGTATCACTATGAAAAGGTCTCATAGAAAGTGACAATAATTCCTTGAAAACACCTTTAAAAAATTCTCGCTGTTGTGGTGTATCGTCTTCCATCAAAAATCCTAATCCTTCAAAAGCCGTTTCTAATTGAGCATCATCTTCCAATATATTTTTTTCCATAATACTAAAATGCTGCAAATAATATTCTTCTGGAATAACTTTTACTGCTCCAAAATCAATAAAACCAACTCTGCCATCTTCTTTCATCAAGAAGTTACCTGGATGTGGATCTGCATGAACTTCTTTCAAGACATGCATTTGATAATCATAAAAATCCCAAAGCGTTTGAGCAGCTTTATTTTTTACTTCTTGTGTCGGATTGGTAGCCAAAAACTCTTTTAGGTGCATTCCTTCCAAAAAATCCATTGTCAGAATTCTTTCTGATGAATATTCAGGATAGTATTCAGGAAAAATAGCATTTGGAACAGCTTCTTTTGTCAGTTTAGCTAATTTCTGTGAGCGTGCTAATTCTAAATTGTAATCGGTTTCAGACTTTAGCATGTCGCCTACTTCTTTCATGTAAATTTCCAAATCACGCTCGCTAAGTCCTAAAATCTGCATGGCAAATGGTTTTACCATCCTCAAATCAGAATCTATACTTTCAGCTACTCCTGGATATTGAATTTTGACAGCAAAAGTTTTGTCTCCAATTTTTGCTTTATGAACCTGTCCAATAGAGGCTGCATTCATTGCCTCTTTGTCAAACTGCTCAAAAATATCATTCGGACTTTTCCCCAAATACTGCTTAAATGTCTTGACAACCAATGGAAAGGATAAAGGGGGCGCAGTATATTGAGCCATTTTAAATTTTTCACTGTATGCGCTTGGAAGCATTCCTTCACTCATCGACATCATTTGTGCTACCTTCAAAGCACTTCCTTTTAATTCACTCAATGTATCATATACATCACTAGCATTAGCATCATCTAATTCTTGACGACTAAGATTTGGGTTTATTGTTTTCTTAGCATAGTGTTTTACGTAATTTGCACCTAATTTTACTCCTGTTTTAGCAAACTTGGCAGCTCTTTGTACTTTGCTAGTGGGTATGTTGTCTTGTGATTTGCGTTCCATAAAATTTTATATATAGCTATCGTTTTTTATAATTTAGTTTTGATAATATCTTTACTATCAATTCACTAACGGTTGATTAAAAGCAATAGTTTTGAAATTTGTATACAATTATCTTTTTTCTTTATTATAGCTTCTTATTTCTATTTCTACCATATCAGGACTACCTTTTTAAAAGTTTGATTTATATCAATTCAATTTGTAAATTAGTATCTTTCAAAATTAAATAAACTATACATTCGTAGGCTAAAATCTTAGAGAATCTCAATTATGAAAGGAATCGAATTTATTCAAGAAAATGGAAAGACAGTAAAAGCAGTCATTGATTTGCGAGTTCATAAAGAACTTTTTGATGAAATTTTTACTCGTTATCAAGCTGAAACTTTAGCGAATCCAAACTCTACTGTTCATACACATTCAGAGGGACATATTTCAGATAATGTTTCTGGAAATCATGATGCTATCGCACAAAAAGCAATTGAAGCAGCTCGTACTTATTTAGGAACACAGCATGTGATGGGAGGAGTTTCTAGCAATGGTTTGGATTGTTCTGGACTTACTCATTTGGCTTTCAAAGAAGCAGGTATAGAGCTTTCAAGAGATTCACGTTCGCAGGCTGTAAGTGGAGTAGACGTTTCTATAGATAATGTAGAAACTGGGGATTTGGTTTTTTTTGCCACAGGAAGCGACCCAAATCGTATTAGCCATGTCGGAATTATTACCAAAACAGGTGATAGTAGAGATGATTTGGAATTTATTCATACTTCTACATCAAGAGGAGTTGTCGAAGAGCCTTTGTTTAGATACGAATATTGGCAAAAAGCGTATCGACATGCTAGACGAGTGATTAGTCCATTGGCTTAAATAAAATAGATGTAGAATTAAATTTTATTACTACCTTTGATACTGAATTATAGTTCTTTGTTATAATTTCTTTATCAAGCGAAAAAGGTTTTACGTTACGTAAATTAATAGGGAATTGTGTGCAAATCACAAGCTGTCCCGCAACTGTAAGTATCTCAATAGTTTTTATCCTTGTTGTCCACTGTCAAAAACGGGAAGGACGGTAAAAATGATACAAGTCAGGAGACCTGCCTTCTTCGTATTTGACAATGCTTTCGTGGAATGAAGCAGTTTGTTGAGTTGGTATATTTTATCTCAAAATAGTGTGATAAATAGTTTTACCTATTTATTTCTATTTAATGGGATAAGTGTGCCTTTTTACTATCTACATTTGTCTTTTCTATCTGCCAAAACATTGTGAATTTGTAAGCAATAAGAACTTTTAAATTATTCATTTATTTAAAAGTAATACCATGCGTACACAAAATTTAGGCTATCCGAGGATAGGTAGTCAGCGTGAACTCAAAAAAGCGACTGAGCAGTATTGGTCAGCTAAAATCAACCAAGAGCAACTCTTGGAAGCAGGCACAACCATTCGCAAACACAATTGGCAAATTCAACTTGATGCCAAAATTGATTTAATTCCTTGTAACGATTTTTCTTTTTATGACCAAGTACTTGATACTACTTTAATGGTCGGAGCAATTCCTCCAAGGTATCAAGAATTAGCACAAGACAATCAAGTTGCTGAAATAGATTTGCTTTTTGCTATGGCAAGAGGACATCAAAAAAATGGGTTTGATGTAACAGCAATGGAAATGACAAAATGGTTTGATACCAACTACCATTATATTGTACCCGAATTTGTAGCGAATCAAAAATTTTCTTGGTTTAGCAAAAAAGTAGTTAATGAGTTTTTAGAAGCAAAAAAAATGAGTTTTACTCCTAAACCTGTTTTGATTGGCTGTGTTTCTTATTTGCTATTGGGAAAAGAAAAAGAAACTGGATTTGATAAAATAGATTTATTACCTAATTTATTGGCTGTTTATATAGAGGTAATAGAAGAATTAATAGCTAATGGAGCAACACATATTCAATTTGATGAACCTTATCTTTCCTTAGATTTAACATCAAAAGAACAGGCTGCCATAACAACAACCTATAATTTAATTGCAAAAAAGTTTCCTCAATTGCACATTATCTTAGCTAATTATTTTGATTGCTATGGTGACAATTTGGGTACTGTATTAGATTTGCCTATTCAGACTTTGCATTTAGATTTGGTGCGTTGTCCTTCTCAACTAGAAGATATTCTGACTACCAATTTTATAAAAACTGAAACCAATCTTTCCTTAGGTATTGTTGATGGCAGAAATATTTGGAAAAATGATTTTCAAAATTCACTGTCTATTATCCAAAAGACTATTGATAAAATTGGTAAAGAAAGAGTTTGGATTGCTCCTTCTTGTTCTTTGATACATTGTCCTTGTGATTTGAGCTTCGAAAACAATGAAAAATCACTAAAACCAGAAGTGAAAAATTGGCTTGCATTTGCCAAACAGAAAATCGAAGAAGTAGTTACACTCAAAGAATTAGCCAATGGCGACAATTTGGAAGTAACCCAAAACAAACTTCAAGAAAATAAAGAGACTAATCAAAAACGTAAAACCTCTACACTAATTCATAATAAAGCTGTAAAAGAGCGTGTAGCTACTATTAAACAAAAAGATACACAGCGAAAATCTGATTTTCAAGTACGAAAGTTAGTCCAAAGAGAATCATTGAAATTACCATTATTTCCTACCACAACTATTGGCTCATTTCCTCAAACGAGTGAAGTAAGAAGTTGGAGAGCAAAATTTAAAAAGGGCGAACTCACTCAACAACAATATGACGATTTGATAGCCAAAGAAACTGAACAAACTATTCGTTGGCAAGAAGAAACCGAAATTGATGTATTAGTTCATGGAGAATTTGAACGCAATGATATGGTAGAGTATTTTGGTGAACAATTAGAAGGATTTGAGTTTTCACAAAATGGCTGGGTACAGAGTTATGGTTCTCGCTGTGTCAAACCTCCTATTATTTATGGAGATGTATTCCGACCAAATCCCATGACATTGCGTTGGACGGCTTATGCACAATCTTTAACTAAAAAATGGGTTAAGGGAATGCTAACAGGTCCTGTTACAATTTTGCAATGGAGTTTTGTAAGAAATGACCAACCTAGAAGCCAAACATGTAATCAAATTGCTTTAGCTATCCGAGATGAAGTTGCAGATTTGGAAAAAGCGAATATCAAAATTATTCAGATTGATGAACCTGCTATTCGTGAAGGATTGCCTTTGCGTAAAAAAGATTGGACAGCCTATTTAGAATGGGCAGTTGGTGCTTTCCGAATTGCATCAAGTGGTGTAGAAAATGATACACAAATTCATACTCACATGTGTTATTCTGAATTTAATGACATCATCCAAAATATTGCTTCTATGGATGCTGATGTAATTACGATAGAATGTAGCCGTTCACAAATGGAATTATTAGATGCTTTTTCAGAGTTTAAGTATCCAAATGAAATTGGACCTGGTGTATATGATATTCACTCGCCTAGAGTTCCTTCCAAAACCGAGATGGTCGCTTTAATGGAAAAAGCAAAAGTATATATTCCAATAGACCAGCTTTGGATAAATCCAGATTGTGGACTCAAAACTCGCCATTGGGAAGAAACCAAAAAAGCCATGACCGAAATGGTAAGTGCTGCTAAAGAATTGCGTACAGCAGTTGAAACAGAAATTTTATAACCCTAAAATTATACAGACAGAAAAGTAATATATTTTTTCTGTCTGTATTTCTTTCAAAAAAATGACACAATACTCACCTAAAACTTGTCCTAGATGCAATATAGAATTTATTTGTAAAATAGATGATATTAGTAATTGTCAATGTAATCAAGTAACTATTAGCAAAAAAACTACAGATTTTTTGAGTAAAACTCAATTTGATTGCCTTTGTAAAGATTGTTTAATTTACTTAAACACACTTGTAAATAACTCTCAAAATTATTCTTTTCCTGCTAGAGAATCGTTGATAGAAAATGTACATTATTACAAAGAAAATGGCTATTGGGTATTTACTGAACTCTACCATTTATTAAGAAATTCTTGTTGCAAAAGTGGTTGTAGGCATTGTGTTTATGGATTTAAAAAAATAAAATAATGACACAAGAAATAGAAGAAAAAATAAAAGCTGCTCAAACACATATTTTTAAAGCTGTCTTTCCTAATACTACAAATCATTACGATACTTTATTTGGAGGAACAGCCATGTACTTGATGGATGAGGTTGCTTTTATTACAGCTACTCGTTTTACTAGACAAAAAATGGTAACTGTAAGTAGTGATAGAATTGATTTTACACATCCTATTCCTGCAGGTACAATTATAGAACTGATTGGCAAAATCAGTAAAATTGGTAACACCAGTTTGAAAATAAGTGTAGAGATTTATATTGAACAAATGTATTCAGAGACTAGAGAAAAGGCAATAACAGGTGAGTTTACGTTGGTAGCAATAGATGAAAACAAAAAACCAACTCCTATAAACTAAATACACTGTGTTTGCTCTATCTTAAAATTATTTTCATTTCAGAATAGCTTTAGAATTACAAAAAAAATCTAGAGCTATTTTTTTGTGGTACGAAAAACAGTTTCCGAATTCCTATTTACTGTTTTTTTCCTACCTTTGTAACATTTCAATTTCTGTATAAATAGCACAGTAAAAGAAAGAATACTCAGCACTTTCAAACTTATAAATAAATAGCTTATGCAAAAATACAACTATCTAAATTCTTTGATTTTTACATTGTTTTTGTCTCTAGTCATCTCATCTTGTCAAAAAGAAGAGATTGAAGAGGGCAAGTTTTCTTGTATTCCTGAGCGTATAAATTATTATAATGAAGAGGGTGAGCTTATTAAATATACAGATATAATGTATAAAGGAAAACGAAAGATTCAGGAATCTACTACGAGTGCTTGGAGAGAAGTACCACATGAGATAAAATATTATAAGTATGATAACCAAAACAGACTCATATCATATGAGATCAAAAGACCACGACTTTTTATTAATGATGTTCCTGAGCTAGAAGAAAGACGAGAAATTAGTTACGATGGAAATTCTCGTATAGAAAAATTAACATACTATAGAGATAATTCTATGTTATCAGAAAGAGTGTATACATATCTTGATGATTTGCTTATGCAAGAAGATTATTATCGTGACAATCTTTTGATAAATAAATGGCTTTATACATATGAAAATGGGTTAATAAAAACTTCTCAAAGAATCCAAACCAGTGGAGATGTTATTTCACCTAGATTTATTTTATATGAATATGAAAATGGTCTTTTAGTAAAAATAAAACATTATTGGAGTGTAGCAATGTCTTACTATGATTTCGTTAAATCCTATACTGTTACTACTGAAGGTAATACTACTTTGTATCAAGGGTATGACAAAGCTGGAAATATAATAGAAGATAAGATAATAGAAGAGACTGACGAATATGGAAATATCATCTACTCCTTTACTATTCGTGAAAATAGCTATAATGAAATTTTTTCGGAAGAAATAAATTATGAGTATACGTATAATCAACATCGTTTTATTACTTCTACAATAAGAAAAACTATTTTACATAAAAATTATGGTGGTGGGAGACCATCAACTACAGGTAATATTTATTTTCATGAAGAATATGCAAATGTTAAGTGCTATTAGTTTTTCTATTTTGGATACATTTTAAACGAAATATAAAGGCAACTCTCTTCTTTGTTGACGTTCTCATTTTATATCACTAGTAATTAGTTTCCGAATTCCTATTTACTGTTTTTTTTCTACCTTTGTAACATTTAAATCTCTGTATAAACAACACAGCAAAAATACTCAAAAAACACAAAAAATAACTATGCGTTATTACAATCACATCATCGACACAGTAGGCAATACGCCACTTGTAAAGCTCAACAGCGTAAACAAAGGAATCAAAGGAACAATCTTGGTAAAAGTAGAATACCTTAATCCAGGTAATTCTATGAAAGACCGTATTGGACTAAAAATGATTGAAGATGCTGAAAAAGCAGGACTTCTTAAACCAGGTGGAACTGTCATTGAAGGAACATCTGGAAATACAGGAATGGGACTTGCACTTACAGCCATTGCAAAAGGATATAAGTGTATTTTTACGGTTTCAGATAAGCAATCACAAGAGAAAATTGATATCCTACGTGCTTTGGGTGCAGAAGTTATTGTTTGTCCTACTAATGTTTCTCCTGAAGATCCTCGTTCGTATTATTCGATTGCAAAACGCAAAAATCAAGAAATAGAAAATTCATTTTATCCAAATCAGTACGATAACAAATCAAATCAGCAAGCGCATTATGAAAGCACTGCACCTGAAATTTGGAATGATACAGATGGAAAAATTACGCATTATGTAGCAGGCGTAGGAACAGGTGGTTCTATGTGTGGAACATCAAGATATTTGAAAGAACAAAATCCAAATATTGTTACAGTTGGAGTAGATTCGTATGGTTCTATCTTCAAAAAACTAAAAGAAACTGGTATTTTTGATGAGAAAGAAGTATATCCTTATCTTACAGAAGGAATTGGAGAAGACATTTTGCCAGAAAATGTAAATATGGATTTGATAGACCATTTTGTGAAAGTAACTGATAAAGATAGTGCTATCATGACAAGAAGATTGGCTCGTGAAGAAGGTCTTTTTGTAGGCTGGTCGTGTGGTTCTGCTGTTTTTGGAGCTTTAGAATATGCTAGAGAAAACCTAAAAGAAAAAGATGTAATGGTAATTATTTTGCCTGACCACGGAACTCGTTATTTGGGTAAAATCTACAATGATAATTGGATGAAAGACCACGGATTCTTGGAAAGAGAATTTGCAACAGCTGCCGATATTATTCAAAGCAAAAATGGTCATTCAGAGCTTTTCGTTATCGATGAAGATATGAAAGTAGGAGATGCTGTTAAGATGATGAACAAAGAGGGAATTTCTCAACTTCCTGTAAGTGATGCAACTAAAGAAAATATTGTTGGAAGTCTGGTAGATTCAAAAACACTTGCCAAACTTATTGATAATCCTGCTTTGAAAGACATGCCTGTCAAAGAAATTATGGATAGTCCATTTACTTTTGTCTCCATGAACAATACTGTGGATGTACTTTCTTCACTTATCAATAAAGACAATCCTGCACTTTTGGTTCGTGATGCAAACCAAAATGTACATATCATAACACAACAAGATTTATTAATGGCTTTAGCTAAATAAGAAAGACTTTTTATAAAAAACTAAACCGTAATTCTATTTTTATCAGTAGAATTACGGTTTTTTGTTTAAAAATAAACCTCTCAAAATCAACTAGGTATCAAAATAATTAAACAAAATACTCTGCATGCAAAACAATTTTAGCCAAAAATGCGTATTATAAATTAGCTATGACAAATTAACAATAGAATATTGAATTTGATGACAATCAATTTTTTAAAATTCAAGCTCATTCTATCTCTTCTACATCTAACACACAGTAGAACATTTTTTAAACTTTCAACCTCATTTTTTTGACTATTTAATTTATTATGATTCCTATTTCTTTTGAAAAAATTGCCTCTTTAAAACCTCTTTTTGAAGACCCAAAAAGCAGCGAACAGCAATTACTAAAAAAATATACTGATAATCGTTCTCGTTTTGTTTCCATCAATGGTTCTCTAATTCATTATAGAGAAGAAGGAACAGGCGAACCTTTAATTTTGATTCATGGAGCTTTTTCTTCGCTTCATACTTTTGAAGACTGGACAAAAACACTTTCCAAAAAATATAGAGTTATCTCATTAGATTTACCAGGTTTTGGACTTACAGGAGCAATTTCTGAAGAAGATTATTGCTTAGAGAATTATATGAACTACTTAGAAGTATTTATGGATAGATTAGATATTAAGAAATGTTATCTAGGTGGAAATTCTTTAGGAGGTTGGATTGCTTGGGAATATGCCCTCAGACACCAAAAACAAGTAGAAAAATTAGTTTTGATTTCATCAGCAGGATTTATAGATGAGGGAAGCATTCCAGCACCTTTCAAACTTGCCAAACTTCCTATGTTTGGTAAAATATTCAAATATGCACTTCAGAAACCTATTTTTGAGAAATTTGTAAAAGAAGTTTATTGTGATCAATCTTTAATTTGTCAAGAAACTATAGACCGTTATTTTGACTTTTTTACTCGTGATTGTAACATGAAAGCCTTTTTTAATATCATCAATCAAGATTTACACGATAATACCGAACAACTCAAAAATCTTTATACACCAACACTTATTATTTGGGGAAAAGATGATGCTTGGCTGCCTGCTGAAAATGCTCGTCGTTTTAGAGACTTATTACCCAACAACAGAATGTTGATTTATGAGGGTGTAGGACATGTTCCGATGGAAGAAGCTCCTCAAAAAACGGTTAAAGCAGTTTCTAAATTTTTGAGAGAAGATTTTTAAAATAATCATTCTGTAGAACACTCTTTAGAGTGTTTTGTATTGAATTTTCACACCAAATCCATCACTTTTTTGATTTTTCAAAATGGTAATGGATTTTTTTTGTACTTTTGCGTATTTGAATCTCATGAAATCTTAATCATCGTACAAACTCACAAAAGAACGAAGTTATTTTTATGGAAAATCACAAAAAAGCAATCTTACTTCTTGCAGACGGAACAAAATATGAAGGTATCGCTATTGGAAAAATAGGCACAACAGGTGGCGAAATCTGTTTTAATACAGGAATGACAGGCTATCAAGAAATTTATACCGACCCTTCTTATTTTGGACAAATTGTAATCAATACAAGTTCTCATATCGGTAATTATGGAACAATAGATGCAGAAAATGAATCTGCAAGTGTCAAAATAAATGGTCTTGTAGTTCGTAATTTTTCAGACATTCATTCTCGTTCTACGGCTGATAGTTCACTTCAAAATTACTTAGAAAAAGCTAATATTACAGGAATTGCAGAAGTTGATACTCGTGCTTTGGTACGTCATATTCGTGATAAAGGGGCAATGAATGCCATTATTTCTTCAGAAGATTTGACACAAGAAGAACTTCAAAAAAGACTTTCAGAAGTGCCTGATATGAATGGATTAGAACTTTCTTCTAAAGTTACGACAAAAGAAACGTATACAGTCGGCAATGAAAATTCAGAAATACGAGTTGCTGTTTTAGATTTTGGAATCAAAACAAATATATTGAGAAGTTTAGCGCAAAGAGGCGTTTTTTGTAAAGTATTTCCTGCTAAAACTTCTGTAAAAGAACTTTTAGAGTTTAATCCAACAGGCTTTTTCCTTTCTAATGGTCCTGGTGATCCTGCTGCAATGGATTATGCTGTCAAGACAACAAAAGAACTTTTAGAACTTGACAAACCAATTTTTGGAATTTGTTTAGGGCATCAAATTTTAGCTCTTGCTGGTGGGCTTTCTACTTACAAAATGTTTAACGGACATAGAGGACTCAATCACCCAGTTAAGAATTTAGAATTAGGAAATTGTGAAATCACTTCTCAAAATCACGGTTTTGGTGTGGACAGAGAATTATTAAACCAACAAAACGAAATTGTAGAGACACACAAAAACTTGAATGATAAAAGTGTGGCAGGAATTCGTTTTAAAAACAAAAAAGCCTTTTCAGTTCAATATCACCCAGAGTCTTCTCCTGGACCTCACGATTCTCGTTATCTTTTTGACCAATTTGTTGAGATGATGCAGAAGGAAAAAGTGATGGCTTAAATTATATTGTATTTGTAGGGAAAAGGCTTGCCTTTTCCCTTATTCAATTATGTGCAAAATGTAATTAGGAACTTAAAATGAACAAAAACCTAGAAACTAAAAGGTTACTTCTTATTGCTTCTAATCAAAATCTATTAGAATCTGCTATTGAAGGAGACAAAAAATTATCACAACAATTGGGTGTCATCGTTCCTGAAAATTGGACAGAGTTTGGTTTAGCTCCCCTACAATATGCTTTAGATAAAATCAAATCTTCAAAAGAGGAATTGGGTTGGTGGAACTATTTTGTAATTCATAAATCTGATAATAAACTTATTGGAAATTGTGGATATAGTGGGCAACCTACTGAAGAGGGAATTGTTGAAATTGGATATGAAATTAAATCAGAATACAGAAATAAAGGACTTGCAACAGAATTAGCAAACACTCTTATCGATAATGCTTTTAGTTTTGAACACGTAAATTCTATTCAAGCGCATACATTAGGGCAAGAAAACCCTTCGACAAAAGTCTTATCAAAGTGTAACTTTCAGAAAATTGAGGAATTAGAAGATGAAGCCGAAGGAATTATTTGGAAATGGAAACTACAACGAACATAAAACTGCTTTTTTAAGCTAAACAATAGCAAAATAAAATGCTTGTCAGAATATAATTCTCTGACAAGCATTTTTGATTTATAGCTTAGCCTAATTTTTAATGTTTATGAGAAGGTTCATATATCAATCGAATAAAAGAACTTAACCTTTCATTTTGTTTTTCAATTGGAATACCAGCCACAATTCCGACAATCAGATTATCAGCCAAACTGATACGCATTTGAGGACGCAGTGTAATGTATGAATTCTGGTTTTTAAAAACTTGATTGGTTTCTAATCCTATAAAATTTCTAGTGCTTGGAATCATGTAATGAAAACTAAAATTATTTTGATAAGAAAAATCAATATTTCCTCCTTCAAAATGATGCGTAAATTTACTTCCTGTATAAAGTAAGGTATGAAAATTATTCCCCCAACGTTTGGCTATCACAAAAAAAGGATTTGAAACATTACCTTGAAGAATATTATTACTCGTTATTGCATTCAAATCAGTAAATTCAATTTCATTGAGATAACCTAATGCCATAGATGTTTTGAGTTTTTCAGAAACAAAAAACGACCATTGAACAGCTGTTTTTAGGCTTTCTACACGGTGCGAAGGAGGACGAATATCATCTGTTTGAGGATTATTTCTAAAAGAAAAAGTCAATGGTATTTCAATTTCAAAACCTAAACGATTAATAGGTGCAAATTCATACTCTACAAGCAATTCATATTCATCATAGTCAAGTTTGTCTGTCAGTCCTAAGCCTATATTCCATTCTTTCTCGCCTTTTCTAGCTCCCAAATCTCTTATTAGGTCAATATATAAAGGTTCGGCATGCAAAACTTTGTCAGGTGTTTTGTCGTTTTCGACTTCTTCAATATAAAGACTATCTATAATTTGAGATAAGCTATCTTGAGCTTGTGTCTGACTTTGAGTTGAAAATGAAATAAAAAGGCATAGATACACAAATGAAAATCTTAAAAAGAGTGTCATGATTTTTTAATTTAGTTTAATAATAAAAATAGAAAAGAGATTTCATTTATTTTAAATGAAAAAAGATATTCTAAGAAAAAATTAAACTAAGCTTTTGGAGGAGGTGGTAAAATATCTTGACTTATTTCTCTGATTTGCAACTTATACAATACAAAATTAGAAGAAGTGTATAGGTTCTCAAAAAAAGAAAATTTGAGTAGAAAAGAATGAGTAATCCAATCTACTTTTTTTGAAAAAGACTCAGTTTGTGAATCAGCTTCTTCAGTATCAGGAAAAAAGTCATTTTGCTCTAAGACTGTTTCTATTACAAGTTCTAGAATACTTTCTATCTCATCTTGTTCACTCTCCCAATTAGTATTCTGATTTTGGGTAAGGTAAGTTGATGAGTTATAGGAAGGCATGTCCAAACTAAAGTTTAAGATATGCAAAGCCAAAAAAAATGTAATAATACGTATACTGGTACTCATA
This sequence comes from Bernardetia sp. MNP-M8, assembly GCF_037126285.1. Taxonomy (NCBI): domain Bacteria; kingdom Pseudomonadati; phylum Bacteroidota; class Cytophagia; order Cytophagales; family Bernardetiaceae; genus Bernardetia; species Bernardetia sp. MNP-M8. The sequence goes on along the minus strand of NZ_CP147012.1, from coordinate 812,388 downwards.
ACTAAGGAAGGATACTATTTTCAATTACAAAATTACAAAAATAGCACTTATAAATAAAAAAAGTAGCTAAAGAAAAATCAACTCTATGATATTTTACTTTTCTGATACAGAATTCTGACTTGTATAGATTTTTTCCAAAAAAAGTAAAAGAAATTTCATTAAAGGTTATGGTATGGCATTACAAATTTTTATCTTTGTAGTCCTACAAAAAAATAATTTACCATTTAGGTTACCATTAAATACTGATACGATATGAAGTTTATTGTTTCGTCGGCTGCGCTGCTCAAACAACTCAATTCGCTGAAAGGACTTGTTCCTAGCAATCCTGTTATTCCAATTTTAGAAAACTTTTTATTTGAGATTAGTGATGGTCTTTTGCGTGTAACGGCTTCCGATTTACAAAATGCAATGACTTTAGAAACGGCTGTTGAAACAGATGAAAAAGCAAATGTAGCTGTTCCTGCTCGTATGCTCTTAGATACACTTCGCAACTTGCCTGAACAACCAATCACTTTTACGATTGATACAGAATCTCATGGCATCGAAATTTTGTCAGATAATGGGCGATATACTTTAGCTGGAGAAGATGCTGGCGATTTTCCTCGTCCTGCTGAACCAAAAAATACGACCAACTTAATGTTTTCGTCTGATGTTATTTCAAGTGCTATTTCGTATGCCCTTTTCGCTGTTAGTTCAGATGAAATGAAACCTGCTATGAATGGTATTTTTGTTAATTTATCAGATGGAAAAACAAATTTTGTAGCCACAGATTCACACCGTTTGGTGCGTTATCGTTATGAAGGAACAGAAGGAAATAGTAATTCTTCAATTATTATCCCTGGAAAAGCATTTGAGCAACTCAAAAATGCCTTACCTTCTTCTCCTCAAGAAATTCAGTTGGAATTTAATGATACAAATGTATTTTTCAATTTTGGCAATATCAAAATGGTAAGTCGTTTGATTGATGAGCGTTTCCCTGATTATGAAAACGTAATTCCGACAAGTAACGACAAAAATTTAAATATTGACCGTCAGCAGCTTTTGAGTTCTTTGAAGCGTATTTCTATCTATGCTAACAAAACATCTCAACAGATTCGTTTCAAATTAGAAAATAACAACTTGCTTATTTCAGCAGAAGATGTTGATTTTTCTAATGAAGCAAAAGAAAACTTACCTTGTGATTATGATGGTGATTCTTTAGAAATTGGTTTCAATGGCAAATTCTTGATGGAAATGTTATCTAACTTAAATTGTGATACTGTTCATTTTGAGTTTTCTGAGCCAAATCGTGCAGCTTTAATGTATCCACATGAAGTAGGAGACGAAGATGTATTGATGCTAGTTATGCCAGTAATGCTTAATAATTATTATTAATCCTAATTGTATCACAGACTTCCTAGTTTGTGTAAAATAAATAGTATTTTCTCAAAAATCCTTTATAAATTTAGATTTGTAAAGGATTTTTTTGTTATTAGTTCTAAAAGTCGTCGTGAAAAAAAAACTTCCTTTTATTTCCCATAACTAAAGTTATGGGTTTCCTCCTTCGCACTTTAATTGATTTCTATTCCTAATACACTAATTTTAAAATTATAAATGATTGATATTCAGGCACTCAAAGTCATTTATCATTCACAATTAATCATTTACCATTCCTTATATGCTTTCTCCTGTCATTTTATTCGTTTATAAGCGTTCCAATCATACTAGGCAAGTTTTGGAGGCTTTGGCTGTGTGTCAAAATTCAAAAGATACTCCTCTTATTATTTATTCAGATGGAGCAAAACCAAATGCTTCTTCAAAAGATAAAGAAGAAATTGAACAAACGAGGCAAGTTTTGAGAGATTTCAAAGAACAAAAAGAAAGTGATTTTCTGAGTATAGAAATTTATGAAGCTCAATCAAATAAAGGTTTAGCCAAATCAGTAAAAGAAGGAATTACTAAACAAATCAATAAATATGAAAAAATAATTGTTTTGGAAGATGATATTGTTCCCCAAAAAGGCTTTTTAAAATATATGAATGATGCCTTAGAAAAATATGAAAATGAAGATAAAGTCTGGGGAATTTCTGCTTCTGCTTTTCCTTTAGATAATGAAAAAATGGTAGAACAACAAACCTTTTTTCTTCCTGTAAATAGCTCTTGGGGTTGGGCTACTTGGAAAAAAACTTGGGACAAAGTTGATTTTGATATTGACAGTATTTTTCAAAAATTCAATCAAAACTCAATTACACCAAAAGAATATAACTTTGGTAGTTATTATTATTATCAAATCTTGGAAGCTCAAAAAGAGAATAAAATAGATTCTTGGGCTACTTTTTTTATGGCAACAATGTTTTTAGAAAAAGGTTGGTTCTTATTTCCTAAAAAATCATTAGTTCAAAATACAGGTTTTGATGCAACAGGAACACACTGTACTGAAGAAGATTTGTTTTTTAATACTGCTGTTAAAGATTTTGTAGAAGTAAATGAAATTCCATTTTTTATTGAAAATGAAGGAAAAAAACAAACTGAAAAAGCATTTCAAAAGCAGTTTGGAAAACCTTCTATTTTTAAAAGAATTCAGAATAAACTCAATCCTAATTCGCCTTATTTTATTTTAAAATAAAATTTCACTAACTATTTGTGCTTTGTCAAGTTGCTTTACTAAATGATTTCTTTTCCATCGTATGTTTTTTTTATTTTATGTTCAAAAGACCTTATCAGTATGTTCGTAAGACCTATTTAGCTCTTACAAATAGCATTATTTTTCTACCTTCTTTGATGGCTATTTTTTCGGTAGGACTTTCTATATTTATGATGACTTTTGAAAATTCTGAACTAAGTAAAGAAGCTAAAGAAGTTCTGAAATTTGCTTTAGTAACAGGTGCGGACAATGCTCGTTTTGTACTTAATGCCTTTATTGGAGGGATTATTTCATTGATGGTTTTTAATTTTTCAATGGTAATGGTTGTTCTAAATCAGGCAGCAACAGCTTTTTCTCCTCGTGTTGTTCCAGGGGTTTTGACAAACAAATCTTACCAAATTGTATTGGGAACATATCTAGCAACAATTCTGTACTGCCTTTTGCTTATCGTAAATATAGGAAAAACTGAAGAAGGAATTTATATTCCCCAGCTAAGTATTTTTGTAGGAATGTGCTTTGGTGTTTTGTCTCTTGTTCTGTTCATCTATTTTATTCATTCAATTTCTCGTTCAGTACAGGTAGATAATATTATTTTGATGGTTTATAATAAGACATTTAATGAGTTAGAATCAAAGAAAGTAAGTAATTATCAAGACTATCAAACCGTTTTTGATAAAGTATCAGACTGGCATACCATTATTAGTAATCAGAGTGGTTATTTTAGAGAATGTAATAGAGAAAAAATAGTTAAGTTGGCTAAAAAATATGATATTGAGTTATTTATCAACTTAGAAGAAGGTTCATTTCTTGTTATCGGAACTCCTTTATTGAAGGTAAATAAAGAAATTGGATTAGAAGCAATGAATGAAATTTTGGAAGAGTTTGTTTTTTATGATAATGAATATATTCAAGATAATTATGTTTATGGAATCAAACAACTAAGTGAAATAGCAACAAAAGCATTAAGTCCAGGGATAAATGACCCTGAAACAGCTATCCGTACAATTAATTATATGACTTTGATTTTTATAGAAAAAGCCCTGCGTGAAGGAGTTTATTGTTATACAGATAAAGAAGGAACTCAACGACTTTGGGAAGAAACTTATTCTCTTTATAATTTGATGTATCGCTATATATCTCCTATTCTTTATTATGGAAAATCTGATGTCATGGTAATGGATAGACTTTTTGCTATGATAGAATGTTTGCTTTCGGCTGAAAGAATCAAAGGTAAATTAGATATTGCTAAAATTGATTCACTTCTTTTAGAATTTCATTTTACTATCAAAGGAAATATAGAAGGCGAACAAAAAAATTACCTCAACAAAACACTTATACGTATCAATTTACTTTTAAGCTCAAGTGGTTTTCAAGTTCCTTTTTTTGAATAGAAAGTATTGTGGAAAGAGTATAATAAACAAATAAAAAGGATATTTTTAATAACGAACTCACGTTAGTAAATACAGATAAAAATAACTGTTTTTTTTAAACTATTTCAACTAATAGTATAATATTTCAATAAAAAACAGTTCATATTTATCTTCATTTGTCATAAAAATCATTTACCAATAATAGTCTACAGAAATAGTAAGAGTATAAATTTATTAATTGTCTAATAGTAGTTCTTGATGTCTTATTCTTTGATAATTTTAAAAAATCTAGTTTCATTTTCATCTGTAAATTCAATAATATATATTCCTTTAGCAAAACTTTCTAAGTTGAGAGTTCCTTTCAAAAAAGTATCTTCTTTTTGTTTTTCTTCTTGCCAAATAGACTTTCCAATCGCATCAAAAACACGAATTGTATAAGCACCTTTACTTTCTGAGGTGAGGTTATAGATAATTTTATCAGGTGTTGGGTTTGGATAAATTCCTGTTGTTTTGGATTCAATAGTGATTATAACTTCATTACTCTCTGCACTACAACTTCCTTTTCTAATAATTACAGTTACGACATCATTGGTTTTTAAAGGAGTAGAAATAGAATTTGAGTTAAAAACTGAGGAGTTTCCATTCTGAACAGAAACATCATTTATTCTAAAATCATAGTTTAAATTTTCTATATCTGAATTTGCTGTAAAAACTATATTTTCACCTTCTTCAATAGTGATTTTGGAAGCTAAAAGTTCTACATTCAATGTTTCTGTAAAAGTAATTACTATTTCATTGCTCGTTTGGGAACAACTTCCATTTGTTACAATGACTGTAATTTTATCATTACTTTTTAAAGCTTCTGATAAAGAAGCCGAAGAAAATATGTTTTGAAAGCTATTCTGAACAGAAATATCATTTATTCTAAAATCATAATTTCCATTTTGTAAATTCGCACTTACAGAAGTTCTAAAAATTATATCTGTATCTTGACAGGTCAAAGTTGTTTTTGAAGCTGAAAGAGTGACATCCAAATTTTGACTTTGAGTGAGCATAATTTTATTACTTACAGCCTCACAACTTTCATTATTTACACCCACATCAATTACATCATTATTTTTTAAAACAACAGATAAAGAAGTAGAAGAAAGCGTATTTTGAGTGCCACTTTGGACAGAAATACCATTTATTCTAAAATCATAAGTGGCATTTTGAATAGGATTTGCTGTAAAAATAATTTCTGAATCTTGACACGACAAAACTGTTTTTGTGGCTGATAGAGTTACATTTATGTTTGGAACAACTTCTATAGAAACAGAATTACTGGTTACTTCACAATTTCCACTATTTACCAAAACACTTACAATATCGCTATTAGAAATTGAATTTGAGGTAAATATATTTGAAGAAGAATTTTGAATAGAATTACCATTAATCCTAAAATCATAATTTTCAAAATCCTCATCAGCCGTAAAAATGATTTCTTCGTCCTGACAAATCGTCGTTTTGGAAGCTGAAAGATTTACATTCAAATCATTATTTATTTGAATAATAACCTCATTGCTTGTTCCTTGACAGTTTTGGCTAGAAACTGTTACGGTTATTTTATCATTATTGGAAAGCGAAGAAGATATAAATGTATCTTGAGTAGAGTTTTGAACAGAAACGCCATTTATTTTGAAATCATAGTTCAGGTTTTGTAAAGTTGGATTTGTAGCAACACTAAAAGTTACTTCTGAATTAGGACAAATGATTAGAGAAGAAGCTGAAAGAATTACCTCCAATTCTGAATTTGCAGTCATTCTAATCTGATTGCTAGTAACTGAACAACTTCCATTATCCACAACTACTTTAATCACATCATTATTTGATAAAGAAGAAGAAGCAAATATATTTTGAGTAGAGTTTTGAACAGAAACATCATTTATCTGAAAATCATAATTTGCATTATTTAGGTTTGTTCCTGTTGCTGTAAACATAATTTCTGTTTCTCCACAAGCCAAATTGGTAGAAGAAGCCGAAAGCGAAACGGTGGGTTTTGGAAGAATAGTTACTGTAATTTGGTTGCTTACAGAATTACAACCAGTATTTATTTGAGTTACTTCTACTCTATCATTGTTTGCTAATAAATTTGAAGTAAATATATTACTTGTGGTATTTTGAACAGAAACTCCATTTACTTTAAAATCATATTTAGTAGAAGAGTTTGCAGAAGAACTAGAAGTTGTAAATGTAATCGTTTCGCCTTCACATAGAGGGTTTTTAGAAGCAGATAAAGTAATTGGCGAAGAAGAAGAAACTTCCACAGCATAATTAGCTGTAGCGTCTGCACAATCATCATAAGAAGCTCTAACCGAAACAGTAGCACGCCCAGAAAAAGAAGAATTCCATGTTACTCTTCCTGTTGATGCGTTTATGATGCCTGCATTACTAGGAGATAAAGAATAGACTAAATTTGAAGTTCCACCAGAAGAAATAGAATATGTACTAACGGAGGTATTACAAACATTTTCTTCTCCATTTATTGCAATTACACCCGAACAAGGAACGATACTACAATCTGTTATTCCTGTTCCTGCTGATTGAAAAGCTGTAATATCAGTTTCTTGATTTGAATAATTAGTAATAAGCATTATCCAAATTTCTCCTCTAGCAGTAGAGGTGAAATTCATTGTTTCGGTGGGGTCAGCTGAGTAACTACAATCAACAGGAGCAATAGTTCCTATACTTAACTGATTACAAATAGTTTCTAAAGAAGATCCTGCTGCAAACGGTCCCCAAATAGCAATATCTACATCTACATTATTAATAGAAACTAGTTCAATGGTATGTGTACCTGCACTAACAATATTCATATAAAACCATGCTGGATTAGGAGTTGTAAGCAAACACTCATAATCAATTCCATAAGGAGCAGAAAGTCTATCCGTTCCTCCTGCATAGAGTAATGGGTTAGGAGAATTCGCACAAAAAGGAGAGGCATTTATACAAAGCTCATTGTCATTGACTTGTGCCTTTAAAGTAGAGCCATAAAATAAGAGTAGAAAGAATAAAAAGAAGATAGCCGTTTTCATGGAGATAATAAGATAGATAAAAGTAATTTTTTATGACTCACTACACTGTTTAATAAGTTTTATTGGGTTTTCTGTTGCTATCAGACACTTTAATTTCGTTGAGGGCTAAAGCCGTTCATAAGTGTCAGATAAAGTTTTTTAAACTGTACTGATACTTGTTATACTCAATAGAAATTGGTTTTCGAAAATTGGACGTGAAAATTAGGTGCTAAAAGTGTTTCTAGCTCATCTTTATAATCAACGATATATTCAAAAAATGCAAGGACGTTAGTCCTAAATTTTTCAAATGTATTGTAGTATTCATAATCAATTATTTTCTTTCTCATCAACTTCCAAAGTCTTTCAATTAAGTTTAAATTAGGCGAGTAGGCAGGCAAGTAAATGAGTTCTATTTTAGAGCCATATACCCAGTCTTGCACCAAATAAGATTTGAAATAGGAGGCTTGGTCTAAGACCATATACACCTTGCTTTTATCTAAATAGGCTGCTTCTACTTTATCTAAAAATTCTCTTACACTCTCTGAATCAACTGTTTCTGATTCACTAATGAGTATATCGCTTGGATTTTGAATGTTTACTGTACCTGTCAAATTTATGCGCTTTCTACCACTACTACTTTTAATTTCTCTTTCCTCTCCTGTTGGAATCCAAGCATAATTACTTCGGGTATTCCATTGAGGATGAACAGCATCTGCGTAGAGTAGAACAGCATTTTCTGAATCTAAACGCTCTATCAAAGCCTCTATATCTTCTATAAAGTGAGTTTGAAGTTCTTTATCAGCTTTAGCAGGAACTGTTTTTGTCTTTTTATAAGAAAAACCTAGACGTTTCATCAAACTAGGAAGACTTTTAATAGCGTAATCAATACCTAAATTTTCTTTTATCCAATAAGCAATAGACTGGCAGTTTTTATGCAAGTGAGAACGAAGTTCTTTATCTAAAGCTGCCAAATCAAAACTATCCAACTTACCCCAAAAACCTAAATAATTAGAAGAAATAAAACCAGAAAGACCACAGGAATTATAACTTTTTACATAATTATAAAAACTACTTAAATCAACACCTAAAAGCTCTGACAACTCTTTTGCTGACTTACCTTGGTCAAGACCTAAAAGAACAGTACAACGAATATAGTCCTTCTTTCCTGAAGAACTTTTACGATAATCTTTTAAAATATCTCGTTCAGAAATACTAAGTTGAAAATTCATAAGCTAAAAATAATCAAAATTTAGATATTTTTGAAATCTAATTACGGATGAGTATAAAGTGTCTGACAGTTATTTTTATTATTATTATTAAGGAAAACTGAAATATAAGATAATTAATTAAACCCTGTATTTATGAATATCAAAAGTAATAAAATTAAACTAATAGTGGAATAAATTACTAATTATTTGATTTTTAAACTTTAAATAATACTATTTTTACTCTACTCTAACATAAAAAACAATAGTTTATGAAATTCAACAGTCTGGAAGACTTTTACATACAAAAATAACAGTGATAAGTAATTGGGCAGAATTACATATAACAAAAAAAAGCAGAAAACACCCTCTAACTATCCCATAACTAAAGTTATGGGTTTCATTCTAAAAAAGATGCTTAATAAATAAGCTGTAAATAATTTAGCTCAATTACTTAACCTTTATTATTTTCTTCTATCAAAACTAGTTCATTATTTGCTGCTTCATTGATTTCAAAAACATTATCTTCTATGAAACTATATTTTTATCCTAAAATCCAATTTCTATTTGTTTTGATGATTATCTCACCAACGAATTTTAGAAAATGAAAGACTATTTAATTCGTAAGGACAGGTTTATTTATCAAAATACAAAAAAGTCATTCCCTCCTTTTTCAAAGAAGAAATGACTTTTTAAGTTTTGTAGCGTACATTTCAAAAGAGAATGCTAAAAATACGCTGCAAGTTTTTAAGGAAATGATTCTTACATCATTCCACCCATGCCACCCATACCAGGAGCAGAAGGCATAGCTTCTTTCTCTTCTGGATCATCTGCAATTACACACTCAGTAGTAAGTAAAAGAGAAGCAATAGAAGCAGCATTTTCAAGAGCTAAACGAGAAACTTTAGTTGGGTCAAGAACACCAGCAGCTACTAAGTTTTCGTATTTATCTTCACGAGCATTGTAACCAAAATCGCCTTTTCCTTCTCTTACTTTCTGTACAATTACAGAACCTTCAAGACCTGCATTCGAAACGATAGTACGAAGAGGAGCTTCAAGAGCTTGACGGATAATGTTTACACCTGTTTCTTGGTCTTGGTTTTCGATGCCATTTTTACCAACAACAAAGTCATTCAAAGAATCCAAAGAACGGATAAATGCTACACCACCACCAGGTACTACACCTTCTTGTACGGCTGCACGAGTTGCGTGTAATGCGTCATCTACTCTGTCTTTTTTCTCTTTCATTTCTACTTCTGTAGCTGCACCGATATAAAGGATTGCAACACCACCAGCTAATTTAGCCAAACGCTCTTGCAATTTCTCACGGTCATAATCAGAAGTTGTTTTCTCAATTTGAGATTTGATTTCGTTGATACGACGTTTGATGTTATCGCTTTCGCCAGCACCATTGATAATTGTAGTATTGTCTTTGTCGATAGTGATTTTTTCAGCACGTCCTAAGTAAGACACTTCTGCACTTTCTAATTTGTAACCACGCTCTTCGCTGATAAGTGTACCACCTGTAAGAGTAGCAATATCTTCCAACATAGCTTTACGACGGTCACCAAAACCTGGAGCTTTAACAGCAGCAATACGGAGAGCACCACGAATTTTGTTTACTACCAAAGTAGCCAATGCTTCGCCATCAACATCTTCTGAAATGATAACCAAAGGTTTACCACTTTGAGCAACTTGTTCCAAAATAGGAAGAAGTTCTTTCATAGAAGAGATTTTTTTGTCATAAATTAGAATATAAGCATCTTCTAATTCAACTTCCATTGTTTCTGTATTAGTAACAAAATAAGGAGACAAATAACCACGGTCAAACTGCATACCTTCAACAGTTTTTACTTCTGTTTCAGTACCACGAGCTTCTTCTACTGTGATTACACCATCTTTACCCACTTTATCCATAGCATCAGCAATCATTTTACCGATTTCCATGTCATTGTTTGCAGAGATTGCACCTACTTGAGCAACTTCTGAAGACGATTTGATTGGATTAGATTGAGATTTCAAACTCTCAACTACTTTGATTACAGCTTTGTCCATACCACGTTTCAAATCCATTGGATTTGCACCAGCAGCAACATTTTTGATACCTGCATTAAAGATAGCTTGAGCCAAAACAGTTGCAGTTGTAGTACCATCACCAGCCATATCAGCCGTTTTTGAAGCTACTTCTTTTACAAGCTGTGCACCCATATTTTCGATAGGGTCTTTCAAATCAATTTCTTTGGCAACTGTTACACCATCTTTAGTAACTGAAGGTGCACCAAATTTTTTGTCGATAACTACATTACGACCTTTAGGTCCTAAAGTTGTTTTTACTGCGTTTGCCAAAGCATCAACGCCTTTTTTAAGTCTTTCACGAGCTACTGTATCGAATACTACTATCTTAGCCATAATATTTTGAATGTTTTTTTTGTTCTATTAAAATTTTTTGTAGAAATGTGTTTTTATGAAATTGAATAGATAGAATTTGATAAATCAAATTGCTACTTGTCTAAAAAATAAATCCATAAAAAAATCTAACATTTTTGTTTGCCGTTGTTGGTGTCTCCACCAATGACTTATTGTTTAATTAAACAACTGCATAAATGTCAGATTCACGCATGATAAGGTAATCTTGTCCTTCTACATTGATTTCTGTACCTGAATATTTACCATAAAGAACGTTATCACCTACCTTTACAGTAATTGGTTCGTCTTTTTTACCATTTCCTATTGCGATTACTTTTCCACGTTGTGGTTTTTCTTTTGCCGAATCAGGAATGATGATTCCACTTGCCGTTTTTTCTTCTGCTGCATCAGGAGCAACCAATACACGGTCTGCTAAAGGACGAATATTTACATCAGCCATAGTTGTCTAGTTTATTTAATAGTGAATGAATACATAATTTTTATGTCATCACGCTTATCTTATTAAACTCTATTTTGAGTTTGTTTGATTTTGTATGTGACACTTTCGTTGTAGTCTTTACATACAATATGCCAATACCAAAAATGATTTTTTGAGTGTAAATTTTGTCTTTTTGTGTCGTTTTGATTTTAGTTTTACTGCCATTTTGTCGGTTTGTTTTCAATGTTTAGTATGTCATTTTTGCTTGGCTGATATTTCTTGTGGAAGTCGTCGGTGTTCTTAACATAGCCATAAGGCTATTGAGAAATTTTGATTTTTACTCCGTTAGGAGTAGATAAAAACAGAAAAGTTAAAAATCATTTACTCCGTAGGAGTTGTATATTGGTCGCATTTTGTATTAAAAATCTTGAAGTCCTACCAATATGTAGTTCCTAACAGAACAGAAAGACAAATAAATTTTTTACCTTACCACAAAAATCATCAGACAACTATTTCTTTTACTCTGTTCCAAGATAAATAAGCAAAGGTATTGTTCTAGTTAGAAAATAAAGTAGTGTCATGTGTGATTACAACTTTCTGTAAATCAGTTGATTAATGAATTTGATGTTCATTAAGTTTGTTTTTTTTTAGATTTTTCCTATCCTTTTTAACATTTTTGCGTATAACAACATACATACAAGGTGTATAAACCTCTTTAAATAGTTCTATCTTTATTATCATTCATCTATTAAATTTTAACTACTTTGATGTGATACAAACTTAATTTTTGTATGCCATTATTCTCAAAAAAACTATGTGGAAAAGAATCAGCAGAATTTTGCAAGTCAATGAAGAACATGCTCGTATAGAGCAAGAAAAAGCAGAAAGAGGAGATGCAAGTCAAATCTTTAAATTGGCAATTGTGCAAATTGAACAAGCTATCCAAAAAAATAGTGTCATTTGGGAAAACGTCAGGAAAAATAAAGAAGAATTATATCAAAAAATAGAACAAATAAAATATGCCATTCAGCAAGAAGAAACGGCTTTGCAGTATGCTCTAAGAAGTAAAAATAAATCACTTGCTAGTTCGCATATTCTTCAAAAAGAAAATCTAGAAAAACAAAAGAGAGAATTCGAAACACTTTATAATAATGTGTTACAGACTTGGCAGCAAATGCAACTTCAAAAGCAAAAGCTGACTTTACAACTACAAGAATTAAAAACAAAAGAAGTTTTACTCATCAACAAACTTCAAAACGCAAAAAATCAACGAGAACTACAATTAGTGCTTGATGATTTAGAGATTTCTAATGAAATAGATTTATTTGAAGATAAAGTAAATCAGGCACAAATTGAAGTGGATTTGGTAGATGGTGTTTTGGATATCGAAAATCAAATTGATGGACTAGAAGCTAATTCTTTACAAGATATAGATGAAAAAATAAATAAGAAATTCGAAAACTATCAACAACAAGAACAAGAGAAAATTCAAGAAAAACAGAGAAAAAGAATTGAACAGCTTTTCAGTAGAAACGAAAATAAAACGCAGCAGCAAAAGCAAAATGAGAAAAAACAGTTAGAAGAAAAACGAAAGAATCTTTTAGAACAGTTCAAGACAACACATATAAAAACAGTAAATAATACAGAAAATAAAAACCTAGAAGACGAAATTAAGGCACATTTTGAGAAGGAAAATAAAGCAACAGAAAACAAATCCGATATTTTAAATAACTTTTTTTCTCAAAGTAAAAACGTAGAAAATGATTCTACCAAAGATGTCAAAAAATCAGTTATAAATGATTTTTTTGAAAAGGATGAGAAAGTAGAAAAAAAGAAAGAAATGCCTAAACAAGAATCAAAAAAAACACAAGAACAACTCAGTAAAGAAGAACAAATGAAAAAATTTTTTGGTAAATAATTATCTATTCAGTTGAAAAACGGTAATAATAGAAAAATATTTACTATGTTTTAACAACGTACAATCTAAATTTATTTATTCAATTTCACACTTAAAATAACTCGAAAAATGGCAATTTCGCTAAAAAAAGGAGGACGTTTCAACCTCTCTAAAAACGAACCTAGTTTAGAAAAAGTAATGGTCGGACTTGGCTGGGAAATGAAGTCAGGTGTAAAATTAGACCTTGATGTATCTGTTTTTATGGTAGGAGCTTCTGGTAAAGTGCCTGCTGACGAATATTTTGTTTTTTACAATAACCTCAAATCGCCAGATGGTTCTATTCAGCACACAGGCGATAACCGAACTGGTGATGGTGAGGGTGATGACGAAATGGTTTTGGCAAACTTGCCTCTTGTTTCATCAGATGTAAATGAACTTATTTTTGTGGCTTCTATTCATGAAGCTGCTGCTCGTCGTCATAATTATGGAATGTTGAAAGATGCTTATATCAGAATTGTTGATGTGAGTTCGGATAGAGAAATTTTACGTTATGATTTAGATGAAGAATTCTCTTCAAATACAGATGTAGAGTTTGGAAGATTAGTTAGAGAAAATGGCGAATGGTCGTTTATAGCTTCTGGAGTAGGTGAAAATGGAGGTTTACAGGCATTTTTAGACAAATACGCTTAAATAAATTTAGAAGTCAGAAGTTAGATTTTAGAATTAATGACAAATTTCTAATTTCATTCTGACTTCTAAAATCTAACTTTATATCATTGCATTTAATTCTAAATTCATAATTCTAAAATCTAAATTTATATATGAGTATTTCATTAAATAAAAAAACAGGTATTAATCTCAAAAAAGGAAGTTCTATTTCCTTAGAAAAAGCTGGTAAAACTTATGACCGAATTTGTATCGGAGTAAACTGGGGAATGATAAAAACAAAACAACTTTTTGGTTTGGTTTCTAGCAATGAAAGTGTAGATTTGGATGGAAGTGTTGCCATTTTTGATAAAGACGGAAACCGAATTGATTTAGTTTATTATTCTTCACTTGTTTCTAAAGATAAAGCTATCGTTCATAGTGGCGATGATAGAGAAGGTGATAGCAAAACAGATGATTTCGACAATGAAATCATTGAAATCGAACTCAACAAAATTAATGTAGAAGCAACCCAACTTATCTTCTTTTTAAACTCATACAAAGGACAAGATTTTGCAGAAATTCCTTATTCTAAGATTCGAATTTTTGAAGGAAATAGAAGAGAAGTAAGAGAAGTTTTAGCTACATTTAATTTGTCATCTGAACCAAAATTTGCAGGGCATACCTCAATGGTTATGGGAAAAATGATACGACATGCTTCTGGAAAATGGGAGTTTAAAGCCATTGGAGAAGCTATTGCTGCACCTCAGATAAGCCAAACATTAGATATTATTGCTGATGAATATTTATAAAACCAATTTAGAGTTCTGAATTTAGAAGGTAGAACTAATTTCAATACCCTTCAATTTAGAATTCTAAATTCATACTTCTAAAATCTAAATTTATTAAAATATGTCAATCAAACTCACAAAAGGAAGTACACTTAATTTAACAAAAAAAGAACCTAGCTTAGAAAAAATAATGATAGGATTAGGCTGGGATATGAAAACATCTAACAAACTAGATTTGGATGTATCTATGTTTATGATTGGAAAAAATGGAAAACTTATTTCGGATGAATATCTAGTTTTTTATAATAATTTGAAATCTCCTGATGGCTCTGCTCAACATTTGGGCGATAATCGAACAGGCGACGGCGATGGAGATGACGAAATGATTTTGGTCAATCTTGCTACCATAAATCCTGAAGTAACAGAACTTATTTTGGCTGTCACTATTCACGAAGCTGCGACCCGTCGTCATCATTTTGGACTTTTAAAGGATGCTTATATTCGTATTGTAGATGTCAAAACGGATAGACAAATACTGATTTATGACCTAGACGAAGAATTTCCAAATGATACTGATGTAGAGTTTGGAAGACTTGTAAAACAAAATAATGAATGGTCTTTTGTAGCTTCTGGAGTTGGAAACCGTGAAGGTCTGCAAGGCTATGTAGATAAATATGCTTAGAGCAAGTTTAGAAATAATGTCTTTTAGTTTATGTCTGTTTCGTCGGTGAGACACCGACAACAGCAAGATTTTTATTAATCACAAAACAGCTTCAGTAAGTTTTTACTTCAAGCTGTTTTTTTATATCAATGCCGTTGTTGGTGTTTTAGCGACAGCGACACCAACAACCACAAAAAGACTAAAAATAGACTATATTGTTTTTGTAAATTTGTTCCAACTTTTTTTGTTATGGCAAAAGACCAATAGTAAAAATCACTATCTTTGAATCTATATTAGAAAAATAATTCGATTGATACAATAAAATGGATAATACAGCTTATTTCGCACAGTTTACAGATAACACCTATTTCAATGCGTATTTTTTAGAATACGAAATGAAGAATTATTTTGATAGAGACTATAAAAAAGACTGCCAAAAAGCATTTGAAAATATAAAAATTCTTTACAACAAATTAAATATTGTAGAGCTTTCAGAAGCGCAACTGGAAGACAAATTTGTAAAAGCGATTTTGATAGAAATTGGATATGGTTATACCTATCAAATCACAAAAAAAGTATTTGGAAAAATTCATAAACCTGATTTTGCCCTTTTTGAAAGTGAGGAAGTAGAACGAATAAGTGGAGGAAAAGACAAATCTAGTATAGAAAATATTTTGGCTTTGTGTGAATCTAAAGCCTATAAAGTGAATTTGGATAATAGAGAAACAACAACTAAAAATCCACATTTTCAGCTTCTGCGTTATCAATCTGATTTGAGAATCAATTATGGGTTTCTTACAAATGGACAAAAATGGCGTTTTTATGATATTACAAATCCAAAACAAGACAAAATTTATTTCGAAATTGACTTAGAATGGATTATTCAGAATGACGATTACAGAGCTTTTGAGTATTTTTATTATAATTTTCACAAAGAACAAATACTCAAACTTTACAACAAAGAAAGAGGAATTGCTACAAAAGAAAAAACATTTTCAGAGCTAAATCAAGAATACATCTTGGAAGTAGAAAAAGACCTCAAAGAGCTTATCTATGGTAAAGATTCTATTATTGAAATGATTGGACAGCGACTTTTTGCTCGTTATGGCAATGAGTATTCTATAAAAGAAATTTATGCTAACTCTCTTACTTTTGGATTTCGTCTTTTATTTGTAGCTTATTTTGAAGGACAGTTTCGAAATCCTGTCTTTGGTATGGAGGCAGTAGATGAGTTTCACCCTCTACGAAATTTATTAGCGTTTGTCAAAATGGATAAACACTTGCCTGAAAAGCACAATGGTTGGAATATGATGAAACACTTTTTTGATTATCTCAATTATGGAAATATCGATTTGGAAATGCCTCTTCTCAATGGGGGTTTGTTTGCAGAACATAAAGCTCCACTACTCAAACTTCCTTTGGTACTGAGCAATAAAGATATAGAACAAATTCTGACTTTACTTTTGTATCATAAAGGCGATGAATTGTTTCAAGCATATAGAGATTACAAAACGCTTTCGGTTACACATCTAGGAAATATTTATGAAGGGCTTTTAGAATCCGAATTTAGACAGGCGTTTGAAGGAACATATTACCTTACTTTTTTAGATGGCAAAACAGAAAAAGAAGGCTATTTTGATAGTTATGATTATCAAGAAAAAAAGAAAAATAAGAAAATTACGATTTTGGAAGAGCGTTTTTATAAAAATGATGAACTCTATCTTTCCAATCAGTCTGGAAACCGAAAAACGACAGCTTCTTATTATACGCCACAAGATATTACACATTTTATGGCTGAGGAATCTATCCAAAAATTACTAAAAGAAAATGAAGAAAAAAAGAAAAGTATTTTAGATTTGCGTTTGATGGATAACGCTTGTGGAAGTGGACATTTTTTGATTGCTTCTTTAGATGTTCTGACCAGTGAAGCACTCAAACGAATAGAAAATGGAACAGATAAAAAACTAGAACAAACCATAGAAACTGAGAAAATAACTATTCTCCAAACACTTTCTCAGCTCAATCCAATTGAATATCACCAAATAGACGAACTCAGAATTTTGAAAAGAATACTGCTCAAAAAAATCATTTTTGGAGTAGATTTGAATGAGTTTGCTATCGAACTTACTCGCCTTTCACTTTGGTTAGATACGTTTATTTTGGGTACACCTCTTAGTTTTATTGAGCATCATATCAAAAAAGGAAATGCGCTTGTTGGAGCAAGAAAAGAAGAGTTATATAAAAGTTTGCAGACTGATAATAATTTGTTTGCAGACTCTTTTAAAAACAAAGTAGCCAAAATTATTGAAGATTTATCGCAGCTTTCTAATCTAAAAGATACGACAGCCGAAGAAATAGCACAATCCAAAGCAATTTATAAAGAGCTAGAACCTTCTTTGCAACAGCTCAATTTGGCTATGAATTTTCATACCTACAAGCGTTTTGTTCCTTTCATTTTTGAGAGCAAAGCCGAAGCACAAAAAGAATTGGATTTGCTAAATGCCACTTTGACTGATTTTGAGGATAAAATATTCAATAAAAAAAATGGGGCTTTAGTGGAACGCATCGAAAAAACAGCCGAAAAATTTAGTTTCTTCAATTATGAAATTAGTTTTGCCGAAGTATTCCAAAATGGACATAGAGGTTTTGATTTGATTATCGGAAATCCACCTTGGGACAAAACAAAATTTAGTGATGCTGATTTTTTCTCTATGTGGAGAAGTTCGTACCGAACAATGAAAAACAAAGAAAAGGCAGCCACTCGCCAAAACGTTTTGGATTATAAAGGAATTCAGAACGAATACGATACAAAAAAGGATTTTGTAGTTTTTGCAAATGAATATTATAAAAATTATTATCCTCATAATGCAGGTGTGGGAGATAATAATTTATTTCGTTTTTTCATCGAACAAAATCTAGGTTTGCTAACCAAAGACGGAACACTGACTTATATTACTCCGTCAGCTTGGATTTATGAAGACTCTTCAATCAATATCAGAAAACATATTTTTGAAAACTATCAATTAGAATTTTTCTATCAATTTGAAAATAAAAAAGCCATTTTTCCTGACGTTCATCGTAGTTACAAATTTGCTGTTTTTCAGATTACTCAATTAGATAAGAGTAAAGAAAAACGAAAAACACTGCCTGTTCGTTTTATGCAAACGGATACAGAAATTCTCTACAAAACAGAAACTTACGATGGCAGAAAAGGAATTTTAGAATATCCGTACGAAGATATTTATACGCTTTCACCATTGCATCACGCCCTTTTCGAAATCAAAGACCAAAAAGATTTGGACATTATTCGAAATGCCTATAAGCGTTTTGATATAATAAATCCAGATTATATTGATTTTAGAAGAGAATTAGATATGACGAATGATAAAAATTTATTTCAAGAGCAAAAAGACGAAATGGTTTTGTATGAAGGAAAAATGATTCATCAATACACCAATAATTTAGCGCAGCCCAATTATTGGATAAAGAAAGATGAATTTGAAGCAAAACTTATCAAAACAGAAGTTAGTAGATTAATAAAGGATATTTCTGAATATATTCCTTTAGAAAAAAGACTCTCTACAAAAAAAAATAGTGTTCTGAGTTTTTTAGGATTGAATGAAGAAGAAGAATTAGAACAGTTTGTAGTTTTGAATAGTGAATATTACCGTTTAGTTTTCAGAGATATTGCAAGTAATACAAATATCAGGAGTATTATTTGTGGAATAATTCCTCCCCAAAATACGTATGGAAATACGCTACAAGGTTCTATTCCTAAAAGATATATTTTCAAAAATGGAAAAGTAGAAATTGAAGAATTTTCTTTTGAAAAATTACTTTTTGTTCAAGCTATTCTGAATAGTTTGGTTGTAGATTATATTATTCGTTTTCTGATTGATATTCATGTGAATAAAACCTATTTAATGCGTCTTCCTATTCCACAGCCAAGTGATGCCGAGCTTTCAGAAAATAAAACCTATCAAACACTTATCAAAAATGCGCTTTTATTGAATCTTTCGAATACTACAAACTTAGAAGAGCTAAAAGATAAAGTAAATTTTGAAGTCAAAAAATCAGAAATTCCAACTACTCAAAAACAAAAAGACAAGCTACAAGCTGAAAATGATTTACTAATTGCAGACCTCTATGGACTTACAAAAGAACAAGTCAAACATTTGACTTCTCCAGCTTATTTCAAGATTCTGAATGATAAAAATAAGTCTTATTTGTCTTTGTTGTTTTAAAGACTAAATACAGTAAACGTTATCACGGTTATTTACAGGTCTAATAATCAATTAGTTAGAAAAAAGAAAAACACTCTTATGTTTCCATAGCGACAGGTTTGCAAACCTGTCGCTATGGAAAAATAAACATTACTAAATTAACCGTGATAACGTTTAGTATTTCAAAAATAACTTACTTTTGAAATATTGTATATTAAACTGAGAATGATTAATCTCCATCTTCATTTATCAAAAAAGGAGTTTTTCCGTTTGTGATAATTACTTTTGCATTATTGGATTTTGAAAGGTCTTTAAATGCTTCTATACTCAAATATTTTAGAGCTATTTCATTAAGTGATTCACTAATAATTTTTTGAGCATCACGAATTCCTTCGGCTTCAATTTTCATTCGTTCGGCTTCTTGCCTTTGACGTTCCAAAACAAATTTCATAGTTTGAGATTGTTGTTCGGCTTGTAATTTCTCTTCTATGGTTCTAGAAAGTTGAGCAGGTAAAATAATACTTTTTAAAAGAATAGACTCTACCTTAAAACCTCTATCTCCCAAACGCTCTGTCATTTTTTCAGCAATAGCAGTTTCTATTTGATGGCGTTCTGAAGTATATAAATCTTTGGCTGCAAACTGTGCTGTTACATCAGCTACTGATGAGCGAAGTACACTCATAATTATGTTTTCGCCATTTTTTACTCCTACTGTTTGCACTACTTGTAAGGCATATTTTTCTTCAATATGAAACAATACCGACAAATCACAACTAATATTCAGACCCTCTTTTGTAGGTAAGGAAGTAAGAGAAGCATACATATTTATTGTTCGGGTCGGAACTTTAACAATCTTACTAAAAAAAGGATTATGCAAATACATCCCAGGTTGTCGAACTCCTCCGATTATTTTTCCAAAACGCTGTTTTACTCCCACTTCTCCTGGTCGGACAATGCCACAGGAAGAAAGAGAAAAGGAAAAAACAATAAGAAATAAAAGAGATAAAATAAATTTTGAATTGAGTTTGTGATAGTTCATTGTAGTAGAATTTTAGTGGTAAAATGGAATTAGAGTTTTTGTTTCCTCAACAACAGCTTTATGCCTCATTGAAGGTTGAGAGATAAACAGAACAATTAAGTTTTCTATATTTTCTAATACGGCAAAAACGTAGAAAAGTATGTGCAACAAATAACTTATTTTTGAAAAACTGACTTTTAATAATTTTTATTTAATCAATAAATAGACTTAAATAAGTATTTTATGATTTAAAAACCAACTTTTGTAAAAATTATAAGAATTCTTGTTTACAATCATTTTCTGTTACATTTAGCTTTTAGTCAATCAGTATTTGTAACTAAAGACGTAGAAAAAATGAAATATCTTAGATTAGTTTTAGTCATTGTTTTTAATGCTTTGTGGATTTCTTATATAGAACCAGTACACAATTTTTTCTTGATTGTAGAAATACTTGTTTGCTCAACTTTAGCCTTCGGAATTACCTTTGCTATATCTAGTAAAAAAAGTAAAAATAGAATCTTTATTTGGGCTTTGTTTTATGGTTCATTACTCTCTTTGATTTTGTTTTTAGTGCTTTCATTTTTAGCTTTTGTAGCTCTTTTAATAACAGTTTATTATTTTCTTGAAATTTTATCTTCCTTTTTTGACAAATTAGATGCGCTTGGTAAAATGTTGTAATAAAAAAAATAGTATCTTAGTCTATCCAAATCAAAACTATTCTCAATTAAAAAATAACTGATTTTGCAATCCTCAACTAAACTAAATCAAACAGAAGGTCAAATCCTTAATTCTGAACAAACAAAGCAAAAAATACGCAGACTAGCCTTTGAGATTTATGAAGAAAATTTTGAAGAAAAAACGCTCATTTTGGCAGGAATTGAAGGAATGGGAATGCTTCTGACAAAAGAACTAGCCAAAGAACTAGAACAAATATCGCCTTTAGAGATAATACAAATCTGTATTCGATTAGACAAACTTCAACCTACTCAAAGCGAAGTAGTCTTAGATTGTGAAACATCTGTTTTCGAAAACCAATCTATTATTTTGATAGATGATGTTTTGAATACAGGCAGAACCCTTGCCTATAGTCTTCGTCCGTTTTTAAAAGTAAGAATTAAGGAACTTCATACAGCAGTTTTGATAGATAGAGGACATCATTCTTTTCCCATTGCAGCCGATTTTGCTGGGCTTCGGTTATCTACCACTTTGCAGGAACGAATTGAAGTAATCTTAGATAATGAAAAAAAATATGGTGTTTATTTGCATTAGCCTAAAAAAATTCGGATTTTAAAGGACATTTCAAAATAAATCTATTTTTGATTCTGAATTAGTTTGAAAATGACCTGTAAAAGTAATATCTTGTATCACTAATAGCATTACTATAGTTTAGTAGATACATTTATAATTGCTTTGTTTCAATCAAGGATTCTGATAGCAAACTGTAAAGTCTATTCTCACAAAAAAACCTAACTCACTCTTACTCTTCAACATATATTATGGACAAAATTTGGCTCAAATCATACCCAGAAGGCATTCCAGCAGAAATAAATCCAGATGAATATTCTTCACTTTTGGAATTATTCGAAGAAAGCATTGCAAAATATGGCGATAAAATCGCTTATGAAAACATGGGTGCAACACTTACATTTAATGAATTAGATGAAAAAAGTGCAGCCTTTGCAGCCTATCTACAAAGAAAAGGATTACAGAAAGGCGACCGTTTTGTTATTCAATCGCCTAACTTAATTCAGTATCCAATTGCTATTTTTGGTGTATTGCGTGCAGGATTGATTGTAGTAAACACAAATCCTCTTTATACGCCAAAAGAAATGGAACATCAGTTTAAAGATTCTGGTGCAAAAGGCATTTTGATTTTGGCAAACTTTGCTGCTAATCTTGAAAAAATTATCAAGCATACAAGTATAGAGCATGTAATTGTTACAGAAGTAGCTGATATGGTAGGTGGTTTGAAAGGTTGGGCTATGAATATGGCTATTAAATATTTGAAGAAAATGGTTCCTTCTTATTCTCTTCCACAAGAAATTTCTTTTAAAGATGCGCTTTATGAAGGAAAGAAATATAATTATAGCAAACCAAAATTTGATTCTGGCGATGTAGCATTTTTGCAATATACAGGAGGAACGACAGGTGTTTCGAAGGGAGCAATGCTAACTCACAGAAATATTTTAGCCAATATGCAACAACTTGTTGCTTGGATAAATGCTAGTCCGATTAAAGAAGGAGTAGAAACTGGAATTACGGCACTTCCACTCTATCATATTTTTGCGCTTACCTTCAACTGCTTTGGATTTTTGCGTTACGGAGTGAAAAATGTTCTGATTACAAACCCTAGAGATATGGCAGGTTTTGTAGAAGAACTCAAAAAACACAAAATGGGACTTATTAGTGGTGTAAATACACTTTTCAATGGTCTTTTGAATCAGCCAGAATTTAAAAATGTAGATTTTTCTCATCTTAAAGTAGCTCTAGGTGGTGGAATGGCAGTACAAGAAGCTGTAAATAATCGTTGGAAAGAGGTAACAGGACAGCCAATTGCAGAAGCGTATGGCTTGACAGAAACTTCACCAGGACTTATCGTAAATCCTTTATCTGGAGATGTTCGCATTGGTTGGATTGGACTTCCTCTTCCAAGTACAGAAGTACGCATTTTGGATGATGCAGGCAACGATGTAGAACTCGGACAACCAGGAGAGATTTGTGGAAAAGGACCTCAAATTATGAAAGGTTATTGGCAACGTCCTGAAGAAACAGCAAATGTAATGATAGGTGATTACTTCAAAACTGGAGATATTGGAATAATGGATGAAGAAGGCTATTTCAAAATTGTTGATAGAAAGAAAGAAATGATTTTGGTCTCAGGATTCAATGTTTATCCAAACGAAATTGAAGGTGTAATTGCACTCAATGATAAAGTTTTGGAAGTAGGAGTAATCGGAATTCCAGATGAAAAGTCACATGAGGCAATTATGGCTTGTATCGTAAAGAAAGATGACAGCCTTACAAAAGAAGAAATAAGAGCTTTCTGTAAAGAACATTTGACAGGTTACAAAGTACCAAAACACGTAGTTTTTAAAGATGAATTGCCAAAATCTAATGTGGGTAAAATTCTTAGACGTGTTTTGAAAGAACAAGAGTTGGGTACAGAAAAAGTATAGTTTTTAGATAAAAAATGATTTCATAACTAAAAAAGGTTTCAAAAAGACATATTGCTTTTTGAAACCTTTTTTCTTAATGAATTTTTATTTTCCAATCTCTATTCCCTGCAATTCCCTCCTATCATTTTTATTCAAATACTGTTTTGCAATTCTATTTTCAGGTTTTCTATCAAAAGTATAGAGCATAATAATAAAAATAAGCTCCAAAGGTTTCATTAGAAAATAGACAGAATCAGCTACAAATTTATTATTAAAAATGCTATAATATTTGTGGACTACATTTCCAACTTTATTATAATTTCGTCTTATTAGATGATGTAGTTTTGGAAAGTTTTCTTCTAGCAATTCTTCAAAAGCATTTGCTACCAAAAGCTGGCGATTACAAATAATTTTGTTTCCACCTCTTTCTCCATATCTAACAGGCTTTACAACGTCTGAATGACCATTTGCAGCTACCGAACACAAGAAATGTCCTCCATAATTTACGTTATCGCACATATAGTCAAGCTGAGAAAAACTGTGTTTATAGGTATCTGTAAAAGCACGAATTATAGAATCTGGCTTTTGACCAAATAACAATAGAAAACAAACAATAATTACCAAGATAGGCAAAGCCAAAATCAGCAAAATAGGATATTTTAGAATTGGCTCAAGACGCAAGATTCTCCAAGCCATTTTTTCTATTGGATTAGTCAATTTTTGTACTTCTGAAAGCTGAATAAAATTAGATTCTAGGAATTGATTTTGACTTTTTATAAGTTGGAAAACAAATACAATACTTATTGGTAGATTCCCTAAAATGGCTATTTCTTTTACTTGAATGGCTACAAAAATATTAAGTACAAATCCAAGCAATAAAGTAGCATTGACAAAAACTTCTAAAACAGGACTTAGTATTTTCTGTTTAAAAATAGAATAAATACCTGCTAAAATAGAAATACCCATCAGAGCGTAAATTGTAAGTCTGTGTTCTGGAGAAAAAGTAGCACTTTCACTACAACAGTCATTTGTGCTTTTTTCTAGAAGTATGAAATACAAAAAAGGTAATCCTACAATTACCAAAACATCAATAGTTTTTTCTAAGTTTTTATTAAATACTCTTTTATTTATGAAAAGATAAATTAAAAACTCAATACAGACAAGCAAAGCAGATAGTAAGCAACCTACTACTAGCAATATTATTATAATTTTCATTAGATTCGTTATTACAAAATGTAAGAAACTCAAAACAAACCATTCATAATCAATTTTATTTTTGATAACTGATTTTACTTCATAACAGGTTCTGCAAAAACACAAGCCTTTACATTGCCAAAACGAAGTGTATCAAAACTTTGAGCTTTTTTTCGAATCTCATCAATTGAAATTTTAATCTCTCCAATAAGGTCATCATTATTATAAAAACGACCTGTTTTTACACCCATTTTTTTATCAAAATCATAGAATTTGATAGTGAGTTCTGCATTTGGTTTGGTATCTGGAATATAAAAAGGTTTTACTTTATCCCATTTTGGTGTAAATTCATCTTTTATAGATTCAGATTCAAACAAACGGTCTTGTCCTAGCCAAATTTCATAATATACATCTGGTTTGTGGTCGTAAGAAAACATATTTACAGGATCCCAATTTTTGGCATTTGTAGGCGATTCTTCAATACTCAAAAAGGCAGGCTTTATCTGTACTGCATACGTATTTTCAGGTTGTTTTGTACTCTCACAACTAAAAGCCAAGAATGAGAAAGAGAGCAAAAATAGAATTGAATAAAAGTGAGTAAAAGGTGTGATTAATTTCATATAAAATAATAATTGTTTTTAAGGTAGTATTGAAAATAAAATTCAAAGTTATCATCAAAAATAAAATAAGCAAAAAAACTGACTACTTAATAAAAAATAGTCAGTTTAAATATATATTTTTCTAATCTAAAAATTAAAAGATGATTTTATTCTTTAATTATTTTAACTTCCGTACGGCGATTTTGCTGCTTCCCAGCGTCTGTACTATTATCAGCAACAGGTTTGGTGTCTCCATAGCCTTTTGCTGTAATACGGTTGGCATTAATTCCTTTTTTTATCAGATAATCACGGACTGCTTCAGCTCGTTCTTGTGAAAGTTTTAGGTTGGCATCTTTGTCTCCTACATTATCTGTATGACCTGCAATTTCTATTTCCATCGTTGATTTAGCTGTCATAGCTGATGCTAGTTCGTCAATAGCTTTAAAAGAAGAACCTTTTAGATTTGCTTTTCCAGTTTCGAAGAGTACATTATCAAGTGTATAAGCTGTTGCTGGTTGAAATTTTACTAATACTTTCAATTCCTTAAGACGTGCTACATCAGGAATTTGAACTTTTTGGTATTCTACATCTTTCCCAAAATTTTTATATTTGATAAGATATTCACTGCCCTTTATCAAAACAAAAAAACACTTTCCTTCTTTATCACTAATTTTGGAGAAAACTTCACCAGTTTGGGTATTCACAAACATGACAGTTTCACCAGGTCTTACTTTTTGTTTGAAATCTACGACAGTAGTATTGATAAGCACTTTATTAGAGTCTACTTGTGCAAAAGTCAAGTTTTTTAGTCCTAATAAAAGGAAAACTGAAAGTAATATAAATGTTATTCTATTTTTCATTGTATTTTTTGTGCTATATAATAGTCTTTATTAGTTACTCAACTTTACAAGAACTGTGATAGTAAAGTAAAAGAGGCTGTTTTAGTAGATTTTTCAATCTAATGATAATTTATGTCTTGTTATATTTGTGGTATATTTTCAATTTATGCCAAAATGATACCAATTTAATTAAAGTATATTTGCGCTATGAAATAGGCTGTTTTGATTGAAAAAAGAGTAAACCAGAAAGTGAAAGCTAGATTTCTTACTTCAAAAGTACATCAAAAAATACCTAATTCATATAAATTTTATTGAATCTACTAACTTTGTTAAAAAATAATTGAAGCTGAAAAATATCTAGTAATTTTGCTATTTATTCTATCAAACTTCAATTGGTCTAAAAAAATAAAAATACGAATTTAATTTCTTAAATTATAAAACTCTCTTACATGAATAAATTCACTTTTCAACCGTTTATATTTATTATTTCAATCTTTTTCTTATCTGTATTTAACTCTTGTACAGGCAGTGAGGAAAATAAAAACTGCCCAAAAGGTGCAATTTGTAACGATAATCTACAAACTACAGAAACAGGTCTAAAATACATTCATCATATTCACTATCCTGAAAATAGAAAACCTGAATATAATGAAATTATGACAATGCACTACCTATTATTAGCAGACAATGGAGATACAATTACGGATACCTACAAACTCAATGAGCCTGTCGGACAACCTTTATTAAAACCTGCTTACCGAGGAGCAATAGAAGAAGGATTTAGAATGCTTAATGTAGGAGATAGTGCTACTTTTTATGTTGTTTTAGATTCTATCAAAGATACCGAACTGCCAATTGGAGCAAAAACAAGAGAGCAAATGAAGGAAATTCGTTATGTAGTCAAATTATATAACACACAGAGTAAGGCTGCTTTTGATATAGATGAAGAGGTGAGGCTTAAAAAACGTACGCAAGAGCAAATAGCAATTCAAGACAAAAAAATTGTAGAATATATGAAAAAAGAATTGGTCTTTGAAGGCTCAAAAAAACACCCCTTAGGACTTTATTATAGATTTAAAGAAAAAGGAACAGGAATGCCAGCACAAATAGGAGACAGTGTTTCTTTTACATATCAGACGTGGACTATTCCTTTTCAACAAGTATTAGATCAATCTAAAAAAGGCGAAACGGTAGGTTTTGTAGTAGGAGCTAGACAAGTGCTTCCTGCTTGGCAAATAGCCTTCACACAGATTGCTAATGAAGGCTCTAAACTCAGTCTTTTTTCTCCCTCTCGTTTTGCTTTTGGAAATAAAGACCATCAAGGAATACCTCCTTTTACAATGCTGCGATTCGAAATTGAAGTAGTAGATATTGTTAGAAAAAATGAAATGAAAAAATAGTAGTAAATTATGAATTGATTTTTTTAATAAAACTCATATTTCAAAATCGATTCTTTGTGTTCTCTGTGACTCTGTATTTAAAAATTGTATTGATTATTTAACTTAACTCTCACAAACCTCAAAAAAAACATGACTATTCAAAAAACTTCAAAATTAGCTGTTCTGTCAATGGCTATCTGTCTAGGCTTTTGGAACTGTACACCAGAAAAAAAGACAACAGATGATACAACTACTGATACTACAAGTGTAGTAGTAGAAGAGTCTAAAAATGAGCTTGTTCGTCCAGAAATTTATGCTCCTTTCAAACTAACAACCGACATTAGCTCTCTTTCAGAAAGTGAGAAAAAAATGATTCCACTTCTTATTGAAGCTGCTAAAATAATGGATGGTTTGTTTTGGAAACAAGCGTATATGGGCGATAAAGACAGTTTATTAGCAGCAACTGAAAATGCTGACACTAAAAAATTTATACAAATAAATTACGGTCTTTGGGATAGATTGGCTGAAAATCAACCTTTTATGGAAGGTGTAGGAGAAAAACCTCTTGGCGCAAACTTCTACCCAACCAACATGACAAAAGAAGAATATGAATCATTTGATAACAAAGAAAAATCAAGTCTTTATACGCTTCTTCGTAGAGATGCTGATGGAAATTTAATTACAGTTCCTTATAATGAAGAGTACAAAGCAGAATTAGAAAAAGCTGCTGATTATTTGCGTCAAGCTGCTGAAGTTGCAGAAGATAAAAGTCTGAAAAATTACCTTACTCTTCGTGCTGATGCGCTTGTTACAGACAAGTATATGGCGAGTGATATGGCGTGGATGGATATGAAAACCAACGGAATTGATATTATTATTGGTGCAATTGAAACGTACGAAGACCATTTATATGGACAAAAAGCTGCTTATTCGTCTTATGTTTTGGTAAAAGATAAATCTTGGAGTGAGCGTTTGGAAAAATATGCAGCACTCTTACCACAACTTCAAAAAGATTTGCCTGTTGATGCCAAATACAAAGCCGAAAAACCTGGGTCGGATTCTCAACTTAATGCTTATGATGTGGTTTATTATGGGGGAGATTGTAACGCAGGTAGCAAAACCATTGCTGTAAATCTTCCAAATGATGAAGAAGTTCAACTCAAAAAAGGTACTCGTCGTTCGCAGCTAAAGAATGCTATGAAAGCGAAATTTGACCAAATTTTGATGCCAATTTCTGAAATGCTCATTACGCCAGAACAAAGAAAACACATTACTTTTGATGCTTTCTTTGAAAACACCATGTTTCATGAAGTAGCTCATGGTTTAGGAATCAAAAACACAATCAATAAAAAAGGAACAGTTAGAGAATCGTTAAAAGATATGGCTTCTGCACTTGAAGAAGGAAAAGCTGATATTTTAGGATTGTATATGGTAACCAAATTGCGTGAAATGGGCGAACTTTCAGAAGGCGAACTCATGGATAATTATACTACATTTTTGGCTGGTATTTTCCGTTCAGTTCGTTTTGGAGCTGCTTCGGCACACGGAAAAGCAAATATGATTCGTTTTAATTTCTTCAATGAAAAAGGAGCTTTTGAAAAATTACCAGACGGAACATACAAAGTAAATCCTGATAAAATGGCGATGGCTGTAAATGAACTTTCTGCCAAAATCTTGACACTTCAAGGTGATGGCGATTACGAAGGTGTAACAAAATTAGCTGACGAAATGGGAATCATAAAAGCAGATTTGCAAGCTGACTTGGACAGACTTTCGGCTGCAAATATTCCTGTTGATATTATTTTTGAGCAGGGAGCTGATGTTTTGGGACTGTAAGCAAAGTTTAAACCTATAAGGTTTCAAAAACCTTATAGGTTTACAGTAAAACTTTAAATAGTAAGAAAGAACTAAATCTTTATTGATATGAAGAACTACCAAAATATTTTATCAAAGTGTCTAAAAATGTCTTATGTGTTTTATTTTTCTCTCATATTTATATCTTGTGATAATCATAAACAGACTGAAAAGTCTAGTTCTTCACAAGAAGATAAAACTCTTTCTAATGAAGTAGAAGTAATAGAAGAATTGCAGGATAGTTTAGTAGAAGAAATACCTAATATAATATACAGCAAGAAAGATATACTCAATCGTAATCTACTTAGTTTTTCGGATTCAGTCCTTGCTGGACATGGCAAAAAAACTATAATACATTGGCACACCAAGAGACAGACATATCCAATACCTCCAAATGCTTTGGATAGTATTTTAGTATATTCGCCTGTTAATTATCAAGGTAACAGAACTGTATTTACAAAGGCTGTATATAAAGATTCTATAGGAAGTAATAAAGCCTTTAATTACTTAATTAGCGAAAAAGATTCATATTCAGACACGTTTAAATATGGTGTTTTGATTTTCCCTCGACAAAACTATATCATATACTTAAATAAAGAATGCTTTTCTCCTCCTGCTTTTAAAACGTGGTGGAAATATCAGCAAGAATTTTTAAATCAAATTCTTGATAAAGGAGAAAGTATAAAGGCTATCAATGCTGAATGTGGAGCAATGAAATTTGAAGTGCTAAATGTTAAATCGACTATTTCTAAATAGGTAATCCCAACTAGTTCTAGTTGCTATTCCATCTTGTCTGTTTTACAATTTAAAAGACAGAATTTCCTCCAATCTATAAAATCTAATGAACAAAAATTGCTACCTACCAAACTATTTTTTAGCTTTGTTGTATTAAAATTTTCTATCAAAATTTGCCGTTGTTGGTGTCCTCACCAACGACACTAACCCCACTTTTTATGTCCACTATTGCACAGAATATCGATATTTTAGCTCGTCGAATTTCCGAAATGGAAGAATCTCAAACTCTTGCTATGGCTCGTAAAAGCCGTGAACTCAAAGAACAAGGAGTTGATGTTATCAATATGAATTTGGGAGAGCCTGATTTCAAAACGCCTCTTTTCATTCAAGAAGCTGCCAAAAAAGCGATTGATGACGGACATTTTTACTACACCCCTGTTTCGGGTATTGCACCACTTCGCCAAGCAATTGCTGAAAAGTTAAAAAGAGAAAATCAGTTAGCGTATTCTGCTGACCAAATTGTAGTTTCGACAGGTGCAAAACAATCGATTGCAAATGTAATGCTTTCTATCATTGATAAAGATGATGAGGTAATTATTATTACTCCATACTGGGTTTCTTATGTTGGGATTGTACAATTAGCACAAGGAACACCTGTTTTTGTAGAAGGAAAATTAGAAAATGACTATAAAGCAACGGCACAAGATGTAAAAGCTGCTATTACTTCAAAAACAAAAGCAGTTATTTTTTCTTCGCCTTGTAATCCTACTGGAAGCGTTTTTTCTGAAAAAGAATTGAGAGAAATTGCAGAAGTAATCGCTCCACATCCACAAATTACAGTAATTGCAGACGAAATTTATGAATATATTAATTTTGGCGAATCTCATTTTAGTATCGGAAGAGTAGAGTCTTTGAAAGATAGAGTAGTTACTATAAATGGACTTTCAAAAGGTTTTGCTATGACAGGTTGGCGTTTGGGTTATGCTGCGTGTCCTGCTGTAATTGCAAAAGCATGTGATAAAATTCAAGGACAAGTTACTTCGGGTGCAAATTCAATCACTCAATATGCTGCTGTTGCTGCATTGAATGGAAGCCGAAAAGAAGTAGGAGAAATGAAAACTGCTTATGAAAAAAGAGGAAAACTAATCAAGTCTCTTTTAGATGAAGTAGAAGGTTTCAAATGTAACACTCCACAAGGAGCATTTTATGTTTTTCCTGATATAAGCGATTTTTATGGTAAAAAATATGAAGGCAAAACTATCGCTAATTCAGAAGATTTTTCTATGTTTTTATTAGAAACAGCTCATGTAGCTGTTGTGATGGGAGATGCCTTTGGTGCGCCTTCTTGTATTCGTCTTTCTTTTGCTACTTCGGAAGAACTTATTAAAAAAGCGATTGAAAGAATTTCAACTGCTGTTGAGAAATTGAGTTAACAAAAATATTTTTCATTAAAATAAAAGCAATCGTAGAAATAAGGTTGCTTTTTATTTTTTTGTAAAAACTAACAAAGTATAGGCTAAAAGCTATTAAAATCAATTTTCGTTAAAGAAAATACTAAGAATAAGACAACCTTTATAAAAAAAAACAGTATATTTAACGTATGTATCACACATAAGACCTTTCTGCTTTTGTAATTACTTAAATATGAGTTTTACTAATTATAAAGTATAACCATTCATAAACATATTTTAGTCATTGATAAAAAATGCTTTTTCATTTATAAACTCAAACGAGTACCCCTAATTCACAAATTGAATCAATTTACTTTAAATTTACTTAATACTTAAATTTTATTTACCTTATGTACAAAAACTACATACTTGGTATTGTTTTATCATTTTTATTTTTGATAAATCAAAATGCCTTTGCTCAAGTTGAACCTTGCGCCACAAATACCAAACATCAAGAAATGTTAGCCTCTGATGAAAATTATAAGGCTACCTACGAAAAAATGCAAGCTGACTTGCAAAGACATATAGCTAAAAAAATGTCAAATGCTTCCACAG
Source organism: Bernardetia sp. MNP-M8 (assembly GCF_037126285.1). Taxonomy (NCBI): domain Bacteria; kingdom Pseudomonadati; phylum Bacteroidota; class Cytophagia; order Cytophagales; family Bernardetiaceae; genus Bernardetia; species Bernardetia sp. MNP-M8. The sequence continues at coordinate 780,296 of NZ_CP147012.1, read as the reverse complement.
AAAGAACAGAAGCTGTAGTCTATAATATTCCTGTTGTAGTTCATGTCATTCATACTGGAGGAGCAGAAGGCACAATTTATAATCCAAGTGTAGCAAATATCAATGCTATGTTAGGAAAAATCAACACAGACTTTAGAAATACAACCTTTGGTGCAGATGTAGAAATAAATTTTGTTCTTGCTCAAAGAGATCCTAATTGTAATACAACCACTGGTATTAATAGAGTAAATGGTTCTGGACTACCTAATTATACAGCAAATGGAGTTGGTACAGGTGGTGCAGCTGATGCAGATGTAAAAGCATTGAGCATTTGGTCTAATACAGATTATTATAATATTTGGATAGTAAATAAAATTAATGGAAATGACGGAACAAGTGGTTCTTTTGTAGCAGGATATGCTTATTTTCCAGGTGCACCTGCTAACATTGATGGAACTGTTATCCTTGCTACACAAACAAACGGAACAAGCACAACTATGACACACGAATTTGGTCATGCCTTTGCGCTTCAACATACTTTCCATAAGGCTGAAACAGGAAATGATAGCGCAAATGCAGCAGATTGTCCATTGAATACAGATTGTACAATACAAGGAGATTTAATTTGTGATACTGATCCTCATGGTTATATGTTAGGGGCTTGTGCTGGGACAAACTGTGGGGGGGTTGATGCTGCTACTCTTGATAATTATATGTCGTACTGTAGTGGCACAAGTAGATTTACTCCAAACCAAGTAACTCGTATGCGTACTGCTTTAGAAACACAACGAGGAGGACTTATTTCTTCTTTGGGTGGAACTGCTCCTAGTGGAACATTGCCTACAACTCCAGTTTGTGTTACAACTGCACCAGAAAGTTTTTCTGCTTTAGGAGTTGGAAGAGTTAGATTTAATACTCTTGATGTAGCTTCAGGAGGTTCAGAAGCAGAAGGAGCTTATGTAGATAGAACTTGCTCTCAAAGTACAACTGTAAATGCTGGAGATACTTATACACTTATTGTAAACGGAGTTTTTACAAATTCTCATCGTATCAGAGCTTATATAGATTATAATAATAATGGAGACTTTACAGATGTAGGAGAAGAAGTACTAATATCTAATTCAGGAAGTGGTGACCATATAGCTAGTGTAACTATTCCTTTGACTGCAACTATAGGAATTTCTTTACGCCTTAGAGTAGTAGCTGATTTTTCAGGTGGAACAGGAACAATAAACTCTTGTTTAGCAGGACAATATGGACAAGGAGAAGATTACTCAGTTACTATTCAAAGTACAGCATCAGCTTGTTCTATCACAACAATTAATACAGGAATACAAACAGCTTGTGTTCTTGCAACAAACAACTATACACAAGAAGTTACAGTTACGTATTCGAACCCTCCAGCAAGTGGAAATTTAATAGTAAACGGACAAAGTTTTGCTATTACTTCAAGTCCTCAAACAGTAACACTTACAGGCTTGATATCTGATGGTAATTCAGTAGATGTAGTAGCTAGTTTTTCAGCTGATGCAGGTTGTACATTTACAGAAACAAATGCTTTTACTGCTCCCACTTCGTGTACACCTATTTGTTCTATTACAGCTATAAGTGCAGGAACTCAAACGGGTTGTGTTTCAACAACAAACACTTATACACAAGAAGTTACAGTTACGTACTCAAACCCTCCAGCAAGTGGAAATTTAGTAGTAAACGGACAAAGTTTTGCTATTACTTCAAGTCCTCAAACAGTAATACTTACAGGTTTGATAGCTGATGGGAATTCAGTAGATGCAGTAGCTAGTTTTTCAGCTAATGCAGGTTGTACATTTACAGAAACAAATGCTTTTACTGCTCCTGCTAGTTGTATACCAGCAGCTACAGCTAACACACTAGACTTTGATGGACTAAATGATTATATTAATACACCTGTTACGGCGGATGCTAATACAGGTACAATAGAATACTGGTTCTACACAGATAATTTAAATTCAGCTCAAATTCCTTTTTATTTTACTAATGGAGTTGCTAACCATGATGGATATGGTGATATTGGAAACTTTTTAGAGGTAAACACAGGTACTGAGAATAATGAGCTACGTTTCTTCTATCAAAATGGAAATAATGGAAGTAGTTCTATTGTTCTGCAACCAGTTGTTAATCTTTGTGCTAATACATGGTATCATTATGCTGCTACTTATGATAGAAATGGGTTTGCTCGTCTTTATTTGAATGGAGCTTTGGTTGCTGAGGAAGATATGTCTGCTAAAACTTTTCAGAATCACACACCTACAACTCAACATATTGGAAAACCAATAGCCAATAGTAGATATACGAAGGGGCTTTTAGATGAACTACGTATTTGGAATACTGTTCGTACTTGTGAACAAATTCAGAGCAATATGTCTAATGAACTTATTGGTAATGAAGCTGGTCTGATAACATATTATAATTTCAACCAAGGTATAGCAAGTGGAAATAATACTACTATTACTTCTTTGAATGATGTTACTGCTGCTAATAACGATGGCACGTTAAACAATTTTTCACTAACAGGAGCTGCCTCTAATTGGCTTGCTTCTGCAAATGGAATCACAGGAACAACACCAGTAACTCCAGCTGAAATTGCTCTTCTAGGTAATGCTACTTTTATAAATGATGGAGATGCGACTCCAGACGTAAGTGATGATACAGATTTTGGCTCAGTAGTTACAAGTGATACACATACTTTTACTGTCCGAAATACTGGTGGAGCTAAATTATTTATAAATTCTATTGAAGTGACAGGCGCAAATGCTAGTGATTTTGTGATAACTGACTTTACTTGTACAAAGAAGATGATAGATGGAGGAAGTAGTATTACCTTTAACGTTGTTTTCACACCTTCAGCAGTTGGAATTCGTAACGCCACTATTACCATAAAAAGTAGCGATTGTGATTTAGAAGATTTTGATTTCGCTGTACAAGGAAACAAAGCTTCCTCTGGCGATGTTCTACTTGTTGAAACAGGTATTTTCTATCCTACCATTCAAGAAGCTGTAGATGTAGCTGTAACAGGAAATACTATTAAGCCCACAGGAAATAGAAATTATCCTGAAAATGTAATCGTAGATAAAAACCTCACTTTTACCTCTGATTTTACAGATTATAAAAATGTAAACATCAATCAGATTCTTGTAGAAAATGGAAATAAACTGACTATTACAGGTGATATGAGTATTGTAGAGGTTTTACATTTAGAATCTACTGGCGAAATGGAAGTTACAGGTTCAACAACTGATTTTGCCTTGCTTTCTTCTGCAACTCAAACGGCTTTAGTAATCAATGATTCTCCTACAAATACAGTTGTAGGAACTGTCATTATGGAACGCTACTTACCTGCTGTTTCAGATTTAGGAGGCACAGATGGAAGAGGGTATCATTTATTTAGTTCTCCTTTTTCTGATGCAACTGTTTCCCAGTTTGGCGATGATATGAGTCTAGTTCTGACGACAGCTTACAATACAGCTCCCGAACCTGCCTTTGTTCGTCCTTTCCCTACTTTCTTCCAGTATGAAGAAAGTAATGCAGGTGCAACATCAAGTGCTTATTTCAATCCATTTATTTCTAATTACAAAGTTCCTACCACAGCTAATTTGACTGTAACTAGAGGTTATCAAGCCAATATTTCAACAGGTGTAACGGTAGATTTGAATGGAACATTGAATAATGGAAGTCAATCTATTTCTGTTACAAATAGTGGAGGAGGATTTAGCCAAGAAGGTTATAATTTGGTTGGAAATCCATATCCATCTCCTATTGATTGGGAGTTAGTTTTGCTAGCTTCTACAGGAGTTGAAGATGCTGTTTATATTGATATTCCAGTTAATCAGTATCAAGGGATTTTTGCAGAATATGTCAATGGCGTTTCGAACAATGGAGGTAAAAAAGAAATTGCTTCTATGCAAGGTTTCTTTGTCAGAACTCTAGGTGGAGGAACTGTCAATATGAATAATGGGGTTCGTTTGAGTACGGATACTCGTTTCTATAAGACGACAGAAACTGAAAATCTGAAAGAAGGATTGATTAGAATTGCTCTCAAGAAAGGAAATTCTTTGGATGAAACCACAATTTATTTTGAATCAGGGGCAACTCCTAACTTTGATGGCAAATATGATGCAGCCAAACTTCACAAAATGAATAGTGCAAGCCCTACGCTTTATTCATACAATGAAAATACAGAAACAGCAGAAACGGAATATTTTGCTATCAATGGATTAGGACGTTTTGATTCCGACCAAAGTTTACCTTTAGCGATGAATATTCTGACAGATGGAGAGTATGAAATTACGCTTCGCAGTATGAAATATTTCCATTCAAAACACGAGCTTTATTTGTATGATTCATTGACGGATTCGTTACATAACTTAAAAGCAGAAGGCGATTATAAGTTTGAAGCAACAAAAGGAAATGAAGTAAAACGTTTTGTGCTTTTATTCAAAACAGAAGCAAGTCAAGATTTCTTTGAGAATGAAAAGCTAATGGTGTATCCAAATCCCACCCCAAATCGTTTTTCATATAGCTTGAGAACAAATAAAGAAGGAAATTACACCATTCGTTTGTTTGATGCCACAGGCAGAATCATCTTTGAGGAGAGCAAAATAAAAGAAGGAGCATTCTTAGAAGGCACAATTGATTTAGAAAAACAGGCTTCTGGTTTGTATTTACTTCAAGTTTCGGATTCTGAAATAACAACTACTGTACGTATTGTTAAAGAATAAGCAATATTATTGATATTAATAGCCGTATTAATTGTATTATTACGGCTATTTATCTTACCTAAAACATCATCTATTAAAATACTATTTATTATGTTCAAAAAAATTGTATTACTCCTTATCGGATTTTTTATTGTAGACTATTTGTTTGCTCAAGGTGGAGGTTTTCCTATTGATCCGCCTAACGCATTAGGCGCACCTATAGATGGAGGTCTTTCACTACTTTTGGCAGCAGGCGCAGCTTATGGAGCTAAAAAAGTCTATGATTTTAGAAATAAAGACAATCAAGAGGAGGAAAATGAAATGAAGTAAACTATAGATATTTCAGATATTCTCTATATTCTTGTTTAAAATAACTACTGTACGTATTGTGAAAGAATAAGTAATTTTTAATGTAACATAAAAAAGGCTGTCTAAACAAGACAGCCTCCTTTTTATGAAATATATTTTGAAATAAGAAGACAGAAATGTTCTTGCCGTTGTTGGTGTATCCACCAACGACAAGTTGGCTGCCAAAAAAGCTAATTGATGACGGACATTTTTACTACATGCCTGTTTCTGGCATTGCACTACTTTGCCAAGCAATTGCTGATAAGCTAAAAAGAGGAAATCAGTTAGAGTATTCTACTGACCAAATTGTAGTTTTGACAGGTGCAAAACAAACGATTGAAAATGTAATGCTTTCTATCATTGATAAATGCTGATGAGGTCGAAAAGAAGTAGAAAAGAATGAAAACTGCTTACAAAAAAAGAGGAAAACTAATCAAATCTCTTTTAGATGAAGTAGAAGATTTTAATGTAATACTTAAAAAATAAAAGCAACCTTAGTAAATAGGGTTGCTTTTGTTTTTTAGAGAGAAAACAACAACGTGTAAACTAAAAATTAAAAAAAGTCGTTTTTATATTAAATGTTAAAATAATAGCCTGATATTTGCTAATTTTCCAATATAAAATAGCTTTTTTTATAAAAAAAATAGTTAATTTACGTGCTGATAGTATGTCATCTTATTTTAAGTATGGCTTTTTTAGTAAAACTTCATTTCTACTTATTCCTTTCACTACTACCATATAATATAAAATCAATGAAAAAACTCTCCACTTATTCCAATTATATATTTGGGTTTGTTTTACTGCTTCTAATCAGCACTACTGGTTACTTAGTTTGGGAGAACACTCCTAAAGACAAGGAGCTTATTTCTGAAAACTTAGAAATTAAAGATCCTTCACAACTAAAAGGCAAAGAAAAATATGCCTATTACAAAGCCTTATATGAAAAATATAGAGGCTGGACAAAACAAGAATTAAAAAAGCTCCCTAAAAAAGATCGTCCTGATTTAGCAGCTCTTCTAAATTTTCTACGTACAGCTGATCCAAATACAGGAGATATTCCTGAAAATGCTCCTATAAAGGCAAATGAACTTACAGATTTACGTCTAAATGCTCTTAGTCAAAATCAAAGGGCTATTGCTGGAGTAAATTGGGTAGAACGTGGACCTAATGATGTAGGTGGACGTACTCGTGCCCTTATGTATGACCCAAATGATGGTACTGGCAGAAAAGTTTGGGCTGGTGGTGTTGGTGGTGGACTTTGGTATACCAATGATATTACAGTAGCTAGTCCAACTTGGGTAGCTGTTGATAATTTTTGGGAAAATATAGCTATTTCTTCTATTGCTTATGACCCAACAAATACACAAAACATGTATGTTTCTACTGGAGAAGGGTTTTTTGGTGGTGGAATGCAACGTGGTGCAGGTATTTGGAAAACTAGTGATGGAGGAACTACTTGGGCAAGACTAGCCAATACTTCACCTACAGTAACTGATGACTTTCAATATGTACAAAAAATTGTAGTAACTTCTGCAGGAACATTACTTGCAGCATGTCGTACTGATGGATTTAACTCTACTGATGCAAACAGTGGAGGTATTTTTCGCTCTACTGATGAAGGAGCTAATTGGACAAAAGTGACATTACCAGAAACTTCTACTCGTGCTGCTGATTTGGAAGTAGCTTCTGACGGTACTATTTATGGAACTACTTCTTTATTTGGAGCTGTTGTAGGTTCTATCTATAAATCTACAAGTGCAAGCGATGGAGTTGCTTGGACAGAAGTAACACCTGCTGGCATTTCTGCTAACACAAGAAGAATAGAAATTTCCTCTGCTCCATCAAATAGTAATATTTTATATGCTGTTGCACATGATGCAAGCACTAATAATATAGCATTCTTCAAAAAATCTATCAATGCTGGAACTTCTTGGACAGATGTAACTATTCCACTATACCGTAATCAAGGTGGTTGTCTTACTGACGGTACACACTTTACTCGTGGACAAGCTTGGTACGATTTGATATTACAAGTAAATCCAACTAACTCTGACCATGTGGTAGTTGGTGGTATTGATGTTCATCGTACGACAAATGGAGGGACTTCTTGGACTTCTATCTCCTATTGGACGGGTGCCTGTGGTCCTTACGTTCATGCAGATATTCATGCTTTTGCCTATAAACCTGGTAGCTCTGATGAAATGCTTGTAGGTAGTGATGGAGGGATCTCTTATAGTGCAAATATACGTGCAGCTACTCCTAATTTTGCTGATAGAAATACAGGATATAATGTTACTCAGTTTTATGCTGTTGCAATGAACCCAAACAATGGTTCTAATTATTTATTAGCAGGAGCACAAGATAACGGAACACGTAAACTTACCTCGGCAGGAGTAGGTGGAAGTACACAGCCAACTGGAGGAGATGGTGCATTTTGTTTTATTGACCAAGATAATCCAAATATTCAGATTAGTTCGTATGTATTTAACTCTTTCTACAAATCTACTAATGGAGGTACTAGTTTTTCAAATTTAGGTACTCAAGATCAAGGCACAGGTGATTTTATCAACCCAGCAGATTACCACGATGCTTTAGATTTACTCTACTCTTCATCACAAGGAAATCGTGATGTTGCAAGATGGACTGTACCTGGTGGAACTCGTTCTAACTTTAATGTAACAGGTGGTATGACTGGAAATGTTACACACTTAAAAGCTTCTCCTTTTACAGCAGCTTCTACCACACTTTATGTAGGTACAGATGCAGGCGAAGTAGTACGAGTTGCTAATGCCAACACTGCAGGGGCAAATAAAGCAGGAACAGTATTGTCAAATGCTACTATGCAAGCACAAGGTTCAGTTTCTTCTATTGAGTTTGGTACAAGTGAGAATCAAATGGTTGTTACTTACTCTAATTATGGTGTTCAAAGTGTTTGGTACACAGCCAATGGAGGAACTTCTTGGACAAGCAAAGATACCGCTCATGGTTTACCTGATATGCCAGTACGTTGGGCAATGTTTAATCCTAATAATACGAATGAGGTACTAATTGCAACAGAAACAGGTATTTGGAGTACAGATGATATTACTGCTGGAGCTGCTGCTGATTTTTGGGAGGTATCAAGTACAGGACTAGCCAATACACGTTGTGATATGCTCCAAATTCGCAGTTCTGATAATCTAGTTGCAGTAGCAACACATGGTAGAGGAGTATTTACAACAAATGTATTTTCTCCTGCTGCTGCTGATTTTGCTGTAAGTCAAGATATTGTTTACATGAATAAAAATGTAATATTTACGGATGCTTCTGCAGGTGCTACTTCTTGGGACTGGAATTTTGGTACAGGTGCAAGTACAGCTACAGCAGCTACTGTTGGACCTCACACAGTTTCTTATACTACACCAGGTATAAAAACGATTACACTTGCTATCAATGGTGGAGGTGGTGTCTTGACAGTAACCAAAACTATAACTGTTTTACCAGATCGACCTGTACCTTATGCTATTACTGATGGAGGAAACTTTGATGTTAACCCACTAGACTTTGCAGCCGATAATATAGGAGGAGCAACTATGTGGGAACGTGGAAACTCTGCTACAGCAGGAAAGAATGGAACAGCAAGTGGTGCAAATGCATGGGTTACAGGTCTTACAGGAAATTATTTAGATAATTCTCACTCTAACCTCTATGCACCTAATTTCAACTTCTCAGCAGCAGGTACATATAATTTATCTTTTCAAACGAAACATGTTTATGAAACAGGTTATGATGGAATGATTGTAGAATATTCTACTGATAGAGGCACATCTTGGACAAAACTAGGAACTGCGACAACAACAGCAGCTTGGTATAATTCAGTAATTGCAGTTGGTCCCGACCCAACAGTATTTGGTCCTCAAGGAACTCCATTTATGTCAGCTACAAATGCAAACTATTTTACTAAATCGCTTGATGTTTCTAGTTTAGCAGGAACTCTTGATGTTGCTTTTAGAATAGTATTCAAATCGGACATTACTATAAATTTTGCTGGTGGCGCAGTTGATAACTTCCTTATTACTTTCGTTCCTAGTGCAATACCCGAAATCAATGTTCAAGGTAATGGCAATAATATCGTAAGTGGAACAGGAACTACAAGTCTAACCAATGATACTAATTTTGGAGATGTAGCTGAATGTGGAACGAATAGTCTTGCTAAGACATATACTATTCAAAATACAGGAGGAGCAGCACTAACAGTAAGTAATATCACAGTTACAGGTGCAAATGCTGCTGATTTTACTTTAAGTGGTCTGCCTGCTTTCCCTGCGACAGTAGCAGCTACAACAGGAACACAAACTTTTACAGTTACTTTCAATCCTTCTGCAATAGGAAATAGAGTAGCTTTAGTTACAATAACTAATGATGATGCAGATGAAAATCCTTATACATTTGCTATCAATGGAAATGGAACAGCAGATAATGTACCTCCTGTAGTTCCAACTTTAGCAGATGTTACTGCTGAATGTAGTGTAACCCCAACTGCACCAACAACAACAGATAATTGTGCAGGAACAGTTACAGGAACAACAGGAACAGTATTTCCAATTACAACCCAAGGAACAACGGTTGTAACTTGGACATTTAACGATGGTAATGGCAATAGTGTCACAGCTGATCAAAATGTAATTCTTGATGATGTTACAGCACCAGTAGTGCCGACATTAGTAGATGTTACTGCTGAATGTTCGTCTACTCCAACTGCACCCACAACTACAGATAACTGTGTTGGAACAATTACAGGAACAACAGGAACAGTATTTCCAATCACGGCACAAGGAACAACGGTTGTAACTTGGACATTTAACGATGGTAATGGCAATTCAGTAACTGCTGATCAAAATGTAATTCTTGATGATGTTACAGCACCAGTAGTGCCGACATTAGCAGATGTTACTGCTGAATGTTCGTCTACTCCAACTGCACCAACAACAACAGATAATTGTGCAGGAACAGTAACAGGAACAACAGGAACAGTATTTCCAATTACAGCCCAAGGAACAACAGTTGTAACTTGGACATTTGATGATGGGAATGGAAATACATCGACAGCAGACCAAAATGTAATTCTTGATGATGTTACAGCACCAGTAGTGCCGACATTAGCAGATGTTACTGCTGAATGTAGTGTAACCCCAACTGCACCAACAACAACAGATAATTGTGCAGGAACAGTAACAGGAACAACAGGAACAGTATTTCCAATTACTGCCCAAGGAACAACGGTTGTAACTTGGACATTTGATGATGGTAATGGAAATACATCGACAGCAGACCAAAATGTAATTCTTGATGATGTTACAAATCCAACGGTTACAGCACCAATAAATGTGACTGTAAACACAGATACAGGACTTTGTACAGCTTCTGGAGTTGCTTTAGGCACACCAACAGGAAGTGATAATTGTGGAACACCTACCTTCACAAATGATGCTCCTGCTACTTTCCCTATTGGAAACACAACCGTAACTTGGACAGCAGATGATGGTAATGGAAATACTCAAACAGCAACACAAACAGTTACTGTAAACAGCACAAGAGAAATCGATGTGCAAGGAAATGCAGTTTCTATTGTAGATGGCGATGTAACCCCCAATGTTTCTGATGATACAGATTTTGGAAACACAGCCACATCAAGAACCATTACTTATACGATTGAAAATACTGGAACAGAGACTTTGACTATTACTTCTATTGTTTCAAGTGGAACAAATGCAACTGATTTTGTAGTAAGTAGCATTCCAGCAACCGTTGCAGCAGGTGGAAGTGCTACTTTTGATGTTACTTTTACGCCTTCTGGAACAGGAACAAGAACAGCAACCATTACAATAAATAACAATGATTGTGATGAAGCTGCTTATGATTTTGCAGTAGAAGGAAGTAATACTTCTGGAGGTGATGTGCTTTTGGTACGTACAGGTATTTTTTACCCTACTATCCAACAAGCAGTTGATGCAGCGATAGCAAATGATACCATAAAACCGACAGGAAATAGAAATTATCCTGAAAATGTAATCGTAGATAAAAACCTCACTTTTACTTCTGATTTTACAGATTATAAAAATGTAAACATCAATCAGATTCTTGTAGAAAATGGAAATAAACTGACTATTACAGGCGATATGAGTATTGTAGAGGTTTTACATTTAGAATCTACTGGCGAAATGGAAGTTACAGGTTCAACAACTGATTTTGCCTTGCTTTCTTCTGCAACTCAAACGGCTTTAGTAATCAATGATTCTCCTACAAATACAGTTGTAGGAACTGTCATTATGGAACGCTACTTACCTGCTGTTTCAGATTTAGGAGGCACAGATGGAAGAGGATATCATTTATTTAGTTCTCCTTTTTCTGATGCAACTGTTTCCCAGTTTGGCGATGATATGAGTCTAGTTCTGACGACAGCTTACAATACAGCTCCAGAGCCTGCCTTTGTTCGTCCTTTCCCTACTTTCTTCCAGTATGAAGAAAGTAATGCAGGTGCAACATCAAGTGCTTATTTCAATCCATTTATTTCCAATTACAAAGTTCCTACCACAGCTAATTTGACTGTAACTAGAGGTTATCAAGCCAATATTTCAACAGGTGTAACCGTAGATTTGAATGGAACATTGAATAATGGAAGTCAATCTATTTCTGTTACAAATAGTGGAGGAGGATTTAGCCAAGAAGGTTATAATTTGGTTGGAAATCCGTATCCCTCTCCAATTGATTGGGAGTTAGTTTTGCTAGCTTCTACAGGAGTTGAAGATGCTGTTTATATTGATATTCCAGTCAATCAATATCAAGGAATTTTTGCAGAATATGTCAATGGGGTTTCGAACAATGGAGGTAAAAAAGAAATTGCTTCTATGCAAGGTTTCTTTGTCAGAACTCTAGGTGGAGGAACTGTCAATATGAATAATGGTGTTCGTTTGGGAACAGACACACGTTTTTACAAAACCACAGAAACCCAAAACGTAAAAGAAGGATTGATTAGAGTTGCTCTCAAGAAAGGGACTTCTTTAGATGAAACCACAATTTATTTTGAATCAGGGGCAACTCCTAATTTTGATGGCAAATATGATGCAGCCAAACTTCACAAAATGAATAGTGCAAGCCCTACGCTTTATTCATACAATGAAAATACAGAAACAGCAGAAACGGAATATTTTGCTATCAATGGATTAGGACGTTTTGATTCCGACCAAAGTTTACCTTTAGCCATGAATATTCTGACAGATGGAGAGTATGAAATTACGCTTCGCAGTATGAAATATTTCCATTCAAAACACGAACTTTATTTGTATGATTCATTGACGGATTCGTTACATAACTTAAAAGCAGAAGGCGATTATAAGTTTGAAGCAACAAAAGGAAATGAAGTAAAACGTTTTGTGCTTTTATTCAAAACAGAAGCAAGTCAAGATTTCTTTGAGAATGAAAAGTTGATGGTGTATCCAAATCCAACTCCAAATCGTTTTTCATATAGCTTGAGAACAAATAAAGAAGGAAATTACACCATTCGTTTATTTGATGCCACAGGCAGAATCATCTTTGAAGCCGAGCAATCTAAAGAAGGAGCATTTTTAGAAGGCACAATTGATTTAGAAAAACAGGCTTCTGGCTTGTATTTACTTCAAGTTTCGGATTCTGAAAAAACAACTACTGTACGTATTGTTAAAGAATAAGCACTATTATTGATATTAATAGCCGTATTAATTGTATTATTACGGCTATTTATCTTACCTAAAACATCATCATTTAAATTGTATTCATTATGTTTAAAAAAATTGTATTACTCCTTATTGGATTTTTTATTGTAGACTATTTGTTTGCTCAAGGTGGAGGTTTTCCTATTGATCCACCTAATGCATTAGGCGCACCTATAGATGGAGGTCTTTCACTACTTTTGGCAGCAGGCGCAGCTTATGGAGCTAAAAAAGTCTATGATTTTAGAAATAAAGACAATCAAGAGGAAGAAAATGAAATGAAGTAAAAATCCTCTTTTCAAAACTTTTTAAACTCTTATTTTCTGCTTCTGAAAGCAAGAAATAAGGGTTTTTTATTTTCACTATTTTTTTAGAAAGAGTTTTGCTGCCAAACTATCTGTTTCTCTGATTTCATAATTGATAAATTCTATTCCAAATTTTCGCCATTGATAATTAGCTACTAAGAATTTTCCGTTTTTTTCTTTTTCAATAGTTCTGATAATACATTTTTTGTTATTTTTATCTAAAGAATCAATCAAATAAGCAGGCGCAAAATCTACTAAAGGTTTGCTCATACGAGAACCTAGCCATAAGGGACGTATTTTCCCCTCAATAATTTTGAATAAAAAAAGTCGTTTTTTTAGATTTTTATCAAAACGAGTTTCTTTAATTACGCCTACCCAAATATCATCTTGTCCGTCATTATCTGCATCAGCAACTTTGAAGTTGTAAACTGGATAAGGTAATTTCCATTCATCTAAAATAATTTCATTATTTTCTTTCAAAAAAGTTTGAATTACAAAGTTATGTTTGTGTTTTTTGCTTTCTTTTTTAGTATTAAGTTCAACCAAACGAATGCCTATTTTTTGTCCGTCTTTGAGGGTGGTGTAAAAAGTATCTTTTTCTTTATTCTGACAATTTGAAAATAGAAAAATCAAGAATATAAAATAAACAAAACGAAATTCCATGTAGGTTACCTTTAAAGTGAGAAATAAAGTAGTGCAAACTTGAGTTTTTAGCTGAAAAAACAATTCAAATCTAGTCTAAAATCTAATTTTATCTAAACAAGAAACGACTATTTTACGTTTTTATAGTCAAAATCCTATCAGAAGCCTACTCAAACACAATTTTATGCATGATATAGAACCTTTTTTTGGTTGGGAGTTTAGTTACGATTCGAATGCTGATGAGCGTTCTCCTTTTTATGAAGCTGAGTACGACACTAATCAATATACAAATACAATTTACGGATATTATATTCATCCTTACTGGGATTTTATAGGCTCTGAAACGCTTTATGTAAAGGTTTTGATGGCTGATTATCATCGTAAGTTTGTCATTATAGAATTTTTGGGAGAATGGAATGATGCCCTACACAACGATATTATGCATCTCAAACGAAATGTCATCGATTACTTTACTGGAGAAGGAATTACTCATTTTATTTTGATAGGTGAAAATGTCCTTAATTTTCATGGTTCAGATGATGAATATTATGAAGAATGGTTTGAAGATGTAGAAAACGGCTGGATTGTTCTACTGAATTTTAGAGAGTTTGTACTTAGAGAAATGAATGCTTATAATTTAGATTCCTATCTGATTTGGGGAGGGATTTTAGATGAAATAGACAACTGGCGAACTACAGACCCAAGAAAATTATTTGAATTTGTGAGAAAAGAAGTCGAAAAACGAATTGCTTTGTTTTGAAAGTCTAAAATTGAATTGATTTTATTTGTTCCTTTACAGACTTTATTTTGAAATGTTCTTCATCAAATTTTGCTGAATAAATTTTCAATGCTTTCTGATAATGCTCTTTTGCTTTCTCTTTTTCATTTTGCTCCTTGGCTAAATCTCCATAAGCAAAATAAATATCTGCAAAATTAGTATGACTTTTATCAAATAAATCTTGATTCATTTTTAAACAAATAGCAAGATTAGTTTTTACTTTTTGATATTCCTTTTTCAAGATATAAAGTTTTGCCATATTCAAATGCAAAGTAGCTAAAGAAGGATTTGAAGTTTTGAAAATAGCATTATGAATCTCTAAAGATTGATGAAAAAGACTATCTGCTTTTATATATTTTTTATCATTGATTTCTAATAAACCTAAGCCATTGAATGCAACACCCATTGATATATCCTTTGTATTGTTATTTCTTTTGTTTATGTTAATAATCATTTCATAATATAATTTTGCATCCTCATAATTTCCTACTGAATAGTTTAAATAAGCTACATCAGCTACTACATTATTTGAAGTATTCAGAGATTCTCCATTTGCTTCAGGTATTTTTTTAGTAATTTCATCTGTATAATCCTTGGCTATTTCTAACTTAGAAAGGCTCACTTTATTATTAGCTACTTGAATTAATAATTCAAGTGTTCGAATACTAGTTTGAGATTGATTTTCACTTATTTCAAAGGCTTCTTGATATTGCTTTTCAGCTTCTTTATAATTACTCAAAATAGAATTTAGATTTGCATAAACGGATAAACCGACAAGATAATTCGAACTCATTTTGCCTTCTTCAACTTTTGTAATTTCAATTCCTTCTTGCAATAATTTTTCAGCTTCTTGATATTTATTTAATTGAATATAAGTTCGTGCTAAAAAAACTTTAATCACTCCAATATTTGTAACACCTTCCTCTCCCAAGTTTTTATATAATTTTATACATTCTAAAAAAATAGATTCAGCTTTTTCATAATTATGAAGTTGCAGATATGCTAATCCTGTATATACAAAGCTACGCAGACTAGGGTCTTCTGATTTATCTTCAGTATAAAAAAATACTTTCTCGTAATTATCTATTGCCTTTATTGGATTGGATAGTTGAGTGTAATTTTTTCCTATTTCCATATAAGTAGTAGCCAAATACTCTCTAAATTCTTCATTTAAAGAGTCTTTTACCATAATCTCAATAGCAGATGTGTAGTAATTAGTAGAGGGTTCATACAAACCTCTTTTTGATAAAGACTTAGCAATTTCACTATAAGCTGTAGCAATTTTTTGTGGTTCTATGTTGTCTTTGTAATCTGCTGAATCGATTAAATAAAGTGATTTATTAAATTGTGTATTTGCCTCTTCAAACTGATTTAGATGGCTAAATGCTTTACCAATATTAGCAAAAGAAACTACATTTTGCTGTTCCCATCTTCCATCATTTAGATTATAAATATAAAGAATTTGATGTGCTATTTTATAATTTTTTAGTGCTTCTTCTCCTTTTCCATTCTGCAAATTATAATGCCCCAAACGAGTATAAACAGCATAAAGCTCAGAGTAAATAGCATTCATTCTTCTTAAATCTAATTCTTTAAGTAAAGTTGTATCTACTTCTCCATTATCCAAAAACAAATCACTATCGGAAAGTTTAAAACCTCTTCTACCTTCTATTTCGGAGAGCAAAGAATATTCAACAGCTTTCTCATAATTTGTGTTAGCTGATTCTTTTTGTGATTTTCCATGATATTTCGCCATATTCAGATTATGCTGCATTCTTTCGCTACTTGCATTCATAGAGCGAATCAAATCATTATAAGGCTCAAATTCTATAGGAATGTAAAAGAAAAAACACGTTATGATAAGAATAATAAAAGAACGGATTAGAATAGGCTTATTATTTTTTGTGAAAATAGAATCATTTCTTTTGACAATCAGTAAAATCAACAGAATTACGAAAAACACAATATTTGCAAAAGGAAGATAAGATATAACTTCATTCGGAGTAACTATTATTCTAGTCCAAAAACAAATAAGAGCAATACCAAAGGCAAAACCTGCAAAAATAGAAATAGCTTTATTTTCATTTTCATTTTCATTTTCTTCCTCATCATTTTGTTTTCTTTTAAAAAACCAGTAACCACCAATAAAATAAGAAAGAGCCAAAAGAGTATTTGTTGAAAGCAAAATTATCAATATTGTATCTTCGCCGATGTTGAAAAATTGAAGAATAATAGCAATGACAAATAAGAGAATAACAACGATTTCGTATAATTTCATGGAGAAAATTTTTTAACTATCTTATTAAAGTAGGTTTTAGTATGTACGTTGTCTATTGTTGAATGTTGTGAAAATTTTAACTATTCAAACAATGTATCAAGTAAATGTGTTCTACTTTCAAAGATTTTCAAAAATCTATTTTTTTTAAACTTTATTTTTTAAACTTCAATTTTTAGAATTATGTTCACTCAAAAATCATTAGGAAAAACTGCATTTTTATTTGCTTTTTTATTCTCTTTCGCTCTTTTATTCTCGTCTTGTGCCAAAAAAACAGTTTCTCAAGGAACAGATGTTTTTGATGATAAAGTACCTGTAGAAGCTCGTGTCACTAATAAATATACACAAAATGTAGGTAGTACAATGAAATACTTTGCTGTCTTATATTATTTTGCTTCTCCTGAAGTAGATAGCTCAGAAAAAAATACAAATGGAACAAATCAAAACTTAGAAGATGTTTTGGAAGATATTGGAGAAGGAATCAAAAACACAGGTAAAGAAATTGGAAGAACAGATAATTTGACTTCAACAAGTGTAGAACTTACCAAAAGTCAATATGACAATCTTAATGTAGGAAATAATGTAGCTATTTATTATTCTACCGAAAATAAGAAAAATATTTCTTTTCGTTAAGAAAAATAAGAATATATTCTAATTGTCTGACACTTTGAAGTGTCTTGACAATCTTCAGAATCACAAATCAATTTAGTTTGGTTTGTGATTTTTTTTGGCAAACAATAACATTTTTTTATCACGAATGTTGAAGAAGAAGAAAAATTGTAACTTACAACAAATCAACCCAAAAAGAAATGGAACAATTCAAGAATCAAGAAGCATATTCAACAATTACATCCTATTCACAACAATTCGAAAAATTATTTGGATTAGCCATACAAATAGATACATCTGATGACAAAAAAGTATTATTACGAGTAAATAAAAGCAATCTTAGAGGTGAATATGATATTGACACACATGTAGGAAGAATGAATCATTATTTTAAACCTTTAGTAAAAGAAGGAATTGAGTTTGATATTGTGGTTTCTTAGGGAAATCTAAAAACTATGAAAGAAGAAAAAACAAGCTGTACACAAGAGGAGCGAAAAATTCTGTTTTTGCTCGGTTAACTAAAATAGTCATTGCTTGGCTTTGCCGAGGAGCTAAAGACTATGAATTCAAACCAAAAATTTTTTTAATTGATTTAGTAATTAACTGTATAATATGTATTCCCCCAAATCTATTTAATTCTATTCTTTCCTCTTTTCCTTCAATAACCAATTTCATATGTTTGACAATAGATTTATTGTAAGACTTTGATTGGTTAGCTACTTGTTCTTTTACATTAGTCCACCGTTGTTCTGTAATATCTAACATCAAACAGGAATGATTATCAGGGTTAAGATTCATTTTCCGTCTCTCTTTATTAAATTCTATTAGGAGACTTTCTATGAAACGAGAATTATCTACTGTAATTGAATTAGATTCAATTTTTTCAATAATCTCCTTCATTCTGTTTTTATTAGCATTACCACTAATCATTTTTTTGGTATTTTTTCCATTTTGATTGTTCTATTCCATTAGTTTTTAAATAATGTGCTATTCTATTATACGGTATTTTTTTTACCTCTGTTGGTATTTTAGCATTGCGACACCAACAAAAAAGCATCTAAAAACTAGCTCCCAAAGTCAAGAAAAAGGCTCTTCCATCAGCAGGAATAATTCCTGGTCCAGGATAACCGTCTGCACGTCTTGTAAAATACGAATTGTTAGTCAAATTATTTATACTTCCTTCTAGTTTTAGCCACTTATAAGAATAACTCATCGACAAATCCATTACATAATAAGAAGGAATAATTCCACTAACAGCCGTTGCACTTCGGACAACATTGGTAGCATCTGTAAAATGTTCTTTTGTGAAAGAATATTGATAAGAAAGTTTAAATTTTTGGTAACCAAACTGCAAACCTGTACGCAATGTAACAGGAGGAACAAGTTCAACTTGTCTGTCTAAAATAGCCGTTTCTTCTGATTTTACATAACGACTTTTTAAAATTGCCGTATTCAAATAAAGTCCTAAATAGGATTTTGGTAAAATACTCTCAATCCAATTATTACTAATTTTTCCTATATTAAATTCTAAAAGAGATTCAATTCCATAAATTCTAGCTTGAGCAATATTCCCTCTAAAACGATATGGATTATACGTTGGAGCAACTCCTTTGCGTTCTACTTGGCTGATTCTGTCATTATAATTCAAGTAAAAAAGACTTACATCAAATTGTAAAAGTGTATTTATTTTTCCTCTAAAACCCAAATCTGCATTATAACCACTTTCATCTTTTATATCGGGACTAATTACCAAATTTGGATTCTGAATACGCAAATCACTAAAGGTAACCGAACGATAATTTTGTGAGAAATTTGCATAGATTTCTAATTCGTTTTTGCTATATTTTTCTCTAAAAATCGGTTTATAACTAATTCCAATTCCCCCTAAAACGAAACTTCTAGGACGCTCTAAACCCTCTTCATTTTTGGTTTCAGAAATAAGATTTCCTGCAAAATCAAAAACTCGTTCTTTGTAAAAGCCGTCAGCTTGTGTCTTAATATATTCAGCTCTAATTCCAGGGGTAATACTCCATTTATCAGAAAGATTAAATACATTTTCTATAAAAAAAGAAGCATTTTGATTGGGAAACTCATACGAAGAGTTTTCTAAATTTTCAGAATTGAGGAAGGTAAAGTTAGGTTTGTTGGTAGCATCAGCATCGCCTTGTCGCTGCGTTGTGAAGCCATTATAATACCTAAAACCTGTTATGAAAGCGTGAGTTTGTTTTTTGAGTTTCTCTCCTAAAAAATTGATCGAATAACGATGTAAAAGACGAGTTTCATTGCCAAAATTTTTAAAATCTCCATCAATCATGGTTCTATTTTTTCCAAAATCAATGGTAGATATTTTATCCAAATTCCCTACTGTTTTTCGTCCTGCTAAAAGTCCAAAAGTACGACTATTAATTTTGGTTTTATCAGAAATTTTATAATCTAGAACTACTGCTCCCAAATTCCAATTTACAGCAAACCAGTTTCTATCTCGGATGGATTGACGTGGATTTTGCTCAAATAAAACATCTGTCAGTCCTCCAGCTTGCTGTGCTAAATAATTCATCCCCGTATATTCTACCGAAATTTTGAGTTTTGAAGTGGGTCTAAATGTCAGTTTTGCAAAACCTGTATGAACATCAAAACCAGAATTGTCTCTCCAACCATCACCACGTTTGTATTGATAAAATCCGTAATAGCTTACTTTTGAATTTGCATTTTGATTTTGTTTTCCTAAATTTCCACCAACATCAACAAAACTACTCGTAAAACCAAAAGAACCGATGGTTTGACGTAAATTGACTTTAAAATTATCATCTTTTGGTGCATCTTTCATGACAAAATTGAGCATTCCACCAAACTGCGTTCCGTATTGCAAAGAAGCTGCACCACGCACAAGTTCAATGCGCTCAACTGCTTCAACAGGTGGTGTATAATAGCTTTCAGGATAGCCAAGTGCATCAGCCGAAATATCATAACCATTTTGACGAGTATTAAAATTTGCTGTTCGGTTTGGCGAAAGTCCTCTTGCGCCAATTCCTAACTGAATGCCTGCACCATCACTTTCCCAAACATTCAGACCTGCTACTTTTGCATAAATTTGTCTTGAATTGTTGGATGCCAAATTTGCTGTTGTGTTGCTTAAAACGATTACTTCACTCTTTTTGGATTCATAAATTCCCATTCCATCGACAGCATTTAGGCGAGCCATTAAGTTGGAATTTGTAAGCTCTGATTGTCCTTCTACTACAATTGTTTTTAAAGAGTCTTGTAATTCTTCTAAATTAAAATTTATGGTTAATGTAGTATTATTTTTTATATCTATTTCTTTTGAAGCTGTTTTGAAACCATATAAATAAGCAACTAAAGTATAAGTAGATTGAGTAGAAACAGGAGTGAAAAATTCTACTAAAAAATTTCCATTCTCATCACTTTGAGCATATTTATTTAGTTCTTGGACTACGATAGTTGCGCCAAAGAGAGGCTCATTCCTAGAATAAGAAGATGTTGAAACATTCCCTTTTATTCGGATTTGAGTTTCTAGTTTAGGAGTTTTCGTAGCAACAGTTTCAAAACTTTGCGCATTTTGAGCAAAACTAAAGCTGCAAATCAAGCAACAACAGCAAAAAGTGAAAATATCTTTACAAACACAACACAACGAATCTTGAAAAAAAGGGTTCATTTATTTAGACTAATTATAGACAATCTCATTTTGTGCAAAATTAAGACACAGAAGGCATAAAAAAAAATGACAGAAGTCATTTTTTAGAATAATTCTAAATAAAGATGGCAGCAATTACGAATTACAACCTGTAAAAGCAGCGAAGCTAATTAAAAATTAAGAGTTACCAAAGTAATCAGACTAATTGCAGACATAACTAATTGATTTTAAATCTACTCTTGAATTATTCGTTCAAAAATAATTGCATCTTTTAGTGTATCATTTTGATAAACAATAGCCACTTTAGTTCGTCCGTTTGTGGCTGATATAGTGAATCTTTTGGGATTGCTTTTTTCCATGTTTTCTACCCAATTTTGTTTTCTTGTACGATCTAAATTATCCAAAATAGAATTTATCCAAACTGAATCTTCTGCATTCTCATTTTCTGCTTGATACATTCCGACAAGCCATTTATCAACATTAGTTGCATCTACTTTTAAAGCCATTTTATAATCAGAATAGGAAGCAGCAGGAATGAAAACGATTGTATTTCCAAAACCATTAGTATTAAAAAGAGAATACTCTGTATCTAAAATTTTAGAGTATTCTTTGATTTGTTCTGATAAAATTTCGATACGTTTTTCTTTGCTTTCTACTTCAAAACTTTCTAGTTTATTGTCTGATTTAGAGTTACAGCTTACCAAAATTAGTAAAGCAAAAATAAAAGGTGTATGTTTTTTCATAAATCTACTCAATGGTTTAGCTTTCACAAATGAACAATATGTAGAACTTAACTCGTACTAAGTTAAAAGAATTTATCCAAAAAATAATAAAATTATACTACTATACATTTCTAGAAGACACATACTTTTTTTTAAAAAATATGAAAAATATAGACGTTGTGGTTTTAAATAATGTGAGCCTTTTTATAAAAATAATTCATGATTTTTTCGTATTTTTGCTTACATAATAAGCAAACTATTTTCATTTTTTCGATTTATATAAGATAAGAATAAGATAAGACTATGGATCAGGCTCTTTTAGATGCTCAACATATCGTTCAAATCGCTGCCGAACTTGGTGTGCGTGTCAAACAAGTAGAAGCAACTGCACAACTTTTAGATGAAGGAGC
The DNA here is from genome assembly GCF_037126285.1 of Bernardetia sp. MNP-M8. NCBI lineage: Bacteria > Pseudomonadati > Bacteroidota > Cytophagia > Cytophagales > Bernardetiaceae > Bernardetia > Bernardetia sp. MNP-M8. The sequence goes on along the minus strand of NZ_CP147012.1, from coordinate 758,113 downwards.
AACTGTTCCTTTTATTTCTCGCTATCGAAAAGAAGTTACAGGTACACTTGATGAGGTACAGGTAGCAAGTATTCGTGATAGACTCTCACAACTTCGTGAATTGGATAAAAGACGTGAAGCAATCTTGAAATCGATTAGTGAACAAGAAAAACTCACTCCTGAATTAGAAGAAAAAATAAATGCTGTCCAAACACTTTCTGCTTTAGAGGATTTGTATTTGCCTTACAAACCAAAACGTAAAACTCGTGCTTCTATGGCAAAGGAGAAAGGTTTAGAGCCTTTAGCCTTACAGATTTTGGAGCAAGGAAGAATGGATTTAGAAAGAACTGCTAAACAGTTTATTGATGAAGAAAAAGGTGTAAAAACACTTGATGAAGCATTAGCAGGAGCAAGAGATATTATTGCTGAGCACATCAATGAACACGCAGAAACTCGTGCAAAAATGCGCCAAGTTTTTGAAAAAGAAGGCAAAATTTCGGCTAGAGTAATTACAGGAAAAGAAAAAGAAGGTGAAAAATATAGAGATTATTTTGAGTGGGAAGAGCCATTAATAGAAGCTCCTTCTCATCGTGTTTTGGCACTTCGAAGAGCCGAAAAAGAAGGTATTTTGCTCTTAGATTTACAACCCAATGAAGACCGAGCAATTACTTTATTGGAAGATAATTTTGTTCATAGTAACACAAAATCTTCTGAACAAGTACAAATGGCTGTAAAAGATGCTTACAAACGTCTTTTGAAACCATCTATGGAAACAGAAATTCGTATGCTTTCCAAACACAGAGCAGACGAAGAAGCCATTACTATTTTTGCAGAAAATCTTAGACAACTTTTATTATCTGCTCCTCTAGGACAAAAAAATACATTAGCTTTAGACCCTGGTTTTAGAACAGGCTGTAAATTAGTTGTCTTGGACAAACAAGGAAAACTGCTTTATCATGATGCCATATATCCAAATGAACCTCAAAAAGATACTGTAAAAGCAGGAAATATAATTTTAGCTTTAGCAGAAAAATATAATATAGAAGCTATTGCAATTGGAAACGGAACAGCAAGTAGAGAAACAGAACGTTTTATAAAAGCAATTCCAAATCTGCCTAAAAAGATTCAAATTGTAGTTGTTAGTGAAAGTGGAGCATCAATTTATTCAGCTTCTGAAGTTGCTCGTGAAGAATTTGCAGACTATGACTTGACAGTTCGTGGTGCTGTTTCTATTGGTCGCAGACTTATGGATCCGTTGGCAGAATTGGTAAAACTTGATCCCAAATCTATTGGAGTAGGTCAGTATCAGCACGATGTAGACCAAAAACAACTCAAAAATAGCCTTGATGATACAGTTATGAGTTGTGTAAATGCTGTGGGTGTAGAAGTAAACACAGCTAGTAAAGAATTATTGAGTTATGTTTCTGGTTTGGGAGCTTCTCTTGCCAAAAATATTGTAACATTCAGAAATGAAAATGGAGCTTTCAAAAGTAGAGCGCAACTCAAAAAAGTGCCTCGTTTGGGAGATAAAGCCTTCGAACAAGCAGCAGGTTTTCTTCGTATTCGTGATGCCAAAAACTTACTAGATGCAAGTGCTGTTCATCCAGAAAGCTACCCAATTGTGGAGAAAATGGCAAAAGACTTGAACACAACTGTCGAAGAGCTTATCAAAAATGAAGAACTTCGTAAGCAAATCAATCTTAAAAATTATGTTACTGATACAGTCGGACTTCCCACGCTTGAAGATATTGTTTCAGAACTTGCCAAACCAGGGCGTGATCCTCGTGAGCAGTTTGAAGCCTTTTCTTTTGTGGAAGGAGTAGAAAAAATGGAAGATTTGCGTGTCGGAATGAAACTTTCAGGCATTGTAACTAATATTACAGATTTTGGTGCTTTTATAGATGTGGGAGTTCATCAAGACGGACTGGCACATATTAGTCAGCTTTCAGATAAATTTATCAAACACCCAACAGAAGCTGTAAAAGTCCATCAGAAAGTAGAAGCTACAGTTATGGATATAGATTTAAGCAGAAAAAGAATTGCGTTAAGTCTAAAATCTGATCCTTTTGGAGCAAATCCAGTTGGAGGCGAAGCTAAATCTTCTCGTTCTGACTCCAAAATGGAAAGAAAATCAGAAAGAAAAACAGATTCTAAAATTGGTGCAGACCGAAAAAATGATTCTAAATTCTCAAGAGGAAGTTCAGTATCAGAAAATGAAAAAAATAAAAGTACAGAACGTCCAGTAAGAAAATCATCTTATAAAAAAGCTGATTCATTCAATAAAAGACAGGAAAAGCCAAAAGAAAAACCACAAGAAGAAACAGGTGGAACAATGGCTGATATGTTGGCTGCGCTCAAGAATAAATTTGGTAAATAAAATGTAGTTTATGCTTTAGCCTGAGCAAAATTTAATTTTCAAAAAAACAAAACTCCTTATTCAATTCTATTTTGGATAAGGAGTTTTTTAATTTCTATGCTTAGAGTTACTTACTAATAAGTAAGTTCTTTGTCTATAAAAAATAATTCTAAATCTGCTTTTTCAGAAGTTGAAGTCTTAAAGATTGAATCAAAATGAGAAATAATTGTATCAAAATAGAGTTCAGGATTTTTCTTGATAGGTTCTAAATGAGCTGCTTTTTTAAATACCAAAAGTTCAGTCTCTATATTTGATTTTGCTTTTAAACGTTCTCCCATTTCTACTGGTGTATGAATATCTTCATCGCCATATATCAAAAGCATATTTTTTAAGTGTTTAATTTGTGATACTTTATCTATTGGGCGAACTTTATTTTCAAAATTTGGGGCAACAGTTTGCATAAATTTTAATATTCTTGCAGAAGAAGGGTAATGTTTCCAAAACTCTGGCAAAGAAGTAAGAGGAGCTTCAAAAATAGCTGTTTGAAAGTTATGAGTAGGATTTGCTAATGCACAAATTCCCCAAGCTGCGCCTTGTGAAACACCTAAATAACCCAAAGGAAGTGAAGGTGTAAGTTCTTCTAAAACTTGTGAAGCTGCCAATACATCAGCAGGAAAATCAAAACTTCCATTCTGACTTTCTCCAAAACCATTTAAATCAATTATAAAAATATTATATCCATTTTCTCTTAATTTTTGTGCTGTATTATTGCTCAAAAAATAACCTTTTGATGATTTAAGCATTGGAGGAACAAGTAAAAGACTTGCTTTTGAATTCTGAGTCAATGCGTCAGCAAATAAACCTTTTAAAACAAAACCATCTGGATTAAGAAAACTAATTTCCTTCCATTGTTTTTGCTGAGTTTCTGATAAAGGATTTTTCCAGTTTTTGACAAAGAAATTACCAAAAAAAGGTTTCTTAAGTAGTTGTTGCAAAATAATATTCATAGATGTTGAGATTTATACTTACTAATAAGTAAGTTGTTTGTAAAAATTTAATCTAAGACAAAATAAAGTGATTATAAAAGTTTTGTAATTGATAAATAAGAAAAGCTATTTATTTTTTTGTAAGAAGATTTGCCAAAATTTGCTGTTTTGCTATTTGATAGACTTCTTTTCCATGTAATCGTGCTATCATGAGTGAGCCTTGAAGGGTCAATAGAATATTCAATGCTTGGTACTTTGTTTCTCCTACAAATTGAAATTCGCCTTTTTCTAGCCCTTCTTCTAAGATTTCTGTATAAATTTTTCTTATAAAATAACCTAATGATTGTGCTTGTTGCTGCATTTTTTCAGGAATAGAAAAAAAATCTGTGCCTGTAGCTGCTACTAAGCAAATACGATTTCCTTTTTCTATTTGCCAACCGTACATACCCTCAATATATTGTTCTAATTTTTCAGTTGGAGAAATATCTAGGGTGTCCATTTTTTCTTTCCAACGTTCTAGTCTATTTCTTGAATGTGTAATTATGGCAACTCCTAAATCTTCTTTTGACGGAAAGTGATAATGAATAGCTGCATTTTTGATTCCCAATTTTTCAGAGATATGTTTGTAGCTAAAACCATTATAACCAAACTGTTGAAAAAGAGCTTCCCCCAAATAAACTATTTTTTCTCTTGTATCAAGTTTTTCTAATTTATGATCCAAGTAATCAAAAGAATAAGAGTGAGAGGCAATGGTAATGTCTGACATAAAAAATAGTAGAAATAGATAAAAAACAATTACGACCTGCTAAAGCAGTGAAGCTAATTAAAAATTACTAGTTTAATTGTTTGATTATCAGTTAATTAATAAGTAAAAATTAGTGATTTACTAAATTCTTATTGCCAAAGAAAATGATTGACTTTGATTTTACTAACGCAATATATGAAAAAATGTTTTACTTACTACTAAGTAAGTTTGATTTTTTGTAAAAAAAAAGCTATTTCCTTTATTAAGAAGAAATAGCTTTTCTTTATTTTTTATAAAAATAATTCTTAATTATCCATAGAAGCTAAAAATTCATCATTTGATTTTGTACCTCTCATGTGTTTGAGCATATAATCCATTGCTTCGTTAGAGTGCATGTCGTTCATCATTCTACGCAAAATCCAAACACGTTGTAAAGTCTCTTTATCTAATAATAAATCTTCACGACGAGTACCAGAAGCAGGAATGTCAATAGCAGGATAAACTCGTTTGTTGGCAAGTTTACGATCAAGTTGAAGTTCCATGTTACCTGTTCCTTTGAACTCTTCAAAGATTACTTCATCCATTTTCGAACCTGTATCAATAAGAGCTGTTGCAATAATGGTAAGTGAACCCCCATTTTCTACATTACGAGCAGCACCAAAAAAGCGTTTTGGTTTGTGGAGTGCATTTGCATCAACACCACCAGAAAGAATTTTTCCTGAAGAAGGAACAGTTGTGTTATAGGCACGAGCCAAACGAGTAATTGAGTCTAAAAGAATCACTACATCGTGTCCACATTCTACCAAGCGTTTGGCTTTTTCCAAAACCATATTTGCTACTTTTACGTGTCTGTCTGCTTGCTCATCAAAGGTAGAAGCAACCACTTCTCCTCTTACACTGCGTTCCATATCAGTTACTTCCTCTGGACGTTCGTCTATTAAAAGTACAAGTAAGTAACATTCAGGATGATTTTCAGCAATAGCATTTGCAATTTCTTTCAAAAGAACAGTTTTACCTGTCTTTGGCTGGGCTACAATCATTCCACGCTGTCCTTTTCCTATTGGAGCAAATAAATCCAACATTCTAGTTGAATACGTATTTGCTTTTGTAGAAAGGTTTAAACGTTCACGAGGAAAAAGTGGAGTTAGGTGTTCGAAAGAAACTCTGTCTCTAATTTGCTCAGTAGTTTTTCCGTTTACAGATTCAATTCTTAGTAAAGCAAAATATTTTTCTCCATCTTTTGGTGGACGGATTTGTCCTTTTACAGTATCGCCAGTTTTGAGTCCTAAAAGTTTGATTTGAGAAGGTGAGATATATACATCATCAGGACTAGCCAAATAGTTATAATCAGAAGAACGTAAAAAACCATATCCATCAGAAATTACTTCCAAAACCCCTTCGCTTGTTACGACACCGTCGAATTCACGAATATTGTATTTTTTGTTGGAAGAACGCTCATTTCGTTCTTTTTTGTCTGAATTTCGGTCATTCGTTTTGTCTGTACGTTCTTTTCTATCATTTGAGCGACTTGTTCTTTCAGACTGTGTATTACTTTGGTTTGAATTAGCATCTTCACCTGATTGAGAACGTTGAGAAGCTCTTTGAATAGGTGCTTTTGTTTCTGTTTCTTTAACGTTTACTCGGCTTCGACGACGTAGATTCTCGCTCTCATTGCGTTCTTCATTGCGAGCATCTAATCTTGAACGTCTTTCAGTTCTTTCTTTAGAATCTTTCGTAGAAGTAGAATCAGCAGTATCTTTACTGTCTTTATTTTCGCTTTTACCAATAAGATTTGCACGTTTTCTTTCACGGAGAGTTTCTCTGATTCGTTCTATTGAATCATCTTTTTTCTCGTCATCTTTTTTCTCTTCTTTATCATCAGTAGAGGTTTTGGTAGCTGTTGCTGTTTCTGTAACATCTTTTTTAGCTTCTTTTGCCTCACTTTTTGGCTCACTATCTTCTTGCTTGTCTTTTTTCAAGAAGCTAAATGTAGGAAGTTTGTAACCCACCTCTTTTTTTTCTTCTTCTTTGACTGCTGTTTTTTCAGTAGAGATAGCTTCTTTTTTAGAAGATATAGAAGATGTTTTTATTTCTTCTTGTTTGTTGTCATTATCTTCATCTTCCTCTATTTTATTAGCTTGATGATCCAAGATTTTATAAATAAGGTCTTTTTTGGGTAAACGGCTATGATTTTTCAAGCCCATTTCGGTAGCGATAGTACGCAATTCGGAGAGTAAGCGAACGTTGAGTTCCTCAATATTATACATATTGACTTATATAGGTTGGTAGGAATAATGGTTTAATTCTAAGAAATTAGTTTAGAAAATTCTAGTAATGGAATAATCTATAAAAATATAGAAAAAACGTGAAGTTGTAATAAAAAATATTTAAGTATAAAATGATAATAATACTATCATTTTGCTTTAATCTATTAAATAGAAAATTGAAAGGATAAATTAAACCTAAAAAAGAAAATTAGACTAAAACTTATCTGAATAAAACATATTGTAGGTTCTTCTTATATTTCCTTCGTTGTTTTACATAGGTAGCAGGAAGGAAGTTGTAAAAAGTAAAAATACGCTTTTTGAAAAGGTAAGAGGAAATATTTTGATTTCTATAAGAAACTATACAAAACACAAATTCAATTAAGTATTAATTAAACCAAGTGTCAAAACGAATACGAATTCATTTTATAAATTTATCCTCTTTTTTGTCCTTTAGTAGTAATATTATAATTCTGTTTTTAAAGGACACGTAAATATAACAATTTTTTTGATTAATATTGCTATTTCTGCATTATTTTTTTTAAAAACACTTTGAAACATACTTTATTTGTTCCAATATTTCCAAAATGCCCAGAGTTTTCTGTCTCTAAGATATTCTAAATTCCATTCATTCTGATAGGCTTCTTTTTCAAAGACAATATTCATATAAGCTGTATGATGTCTTTTGAGTTTGATAAGTTGAAAAAAATAATTTCCTAAATAAACTAGATAGAAAGGAATAATACCCATTTCTAATTGTTGATAGAGGTGTATTTTTTCATGATTGATTAATACTTTATCAAATTTATCTTTTTCTGAATCTACCAATACAAAAGGAAATAAAGCCATTGCCCGAGGTGGATTTTTCAAAATTTTGAACAATAAAGGATTTGCAAGTAGAATCAATTGATTTTTTTAAATTAAGATTTAAGACTAGAAATAAATAATTCTAACGGCTAAATTGTTTTTTTTCTTCGGGAGACAAATCATCCCATTTATTTTTGAGAGCTTCTAAGTTTGGAATACAACTTTCTAAACCTATTTGAGTACATAAAGTTTTTATATCTGTCGCAGAAACAGATTTTTTGTTACTAATTTGTTTTATGATAAAAGGCGAAACTATTTTGGCTGTTTTTTCAGCATCTATATCTGAGAGTTTTAAACTATCCCTTAATTTTTTGGTATGAAAATATTCCATTAAAGAAGTAATTTGAGCTGTCGAAAGTGAAGTAGCTGTTCCATTATAAATTTTCAAAAACTCATCAAAATGTCCTGCACCTGCTTCACTTTCTAAAAGACGAATATAAGAATCTTTAGCAAGGACAAAAACTTGATTTGTTTTTTCTTCAGAAATATTTATTTCATTTTTTACTTTTTCTGCTAGATTATTTTTAGCATCATTGATAATTTTATCGATTGGGCTGGTAGTCATGATTATTTAATTATTTATTTTTGAATGTGTTGATGATAAAATAATAGAAAAATGAAATCAAAATTTCTCATAACCTCAATTTATAAACTAAATCAGACTATGAGAAATAGTAAAATCAATAAAAGAAGTTTTTAGCTAAAAAAACCACCTTTTCCACCAAATAATCCACCAAGCATTCCTCCAATATTATTTAAGTTATCAAGTCCTAATTTTGACATCATTGAACCTTCATCTTCTGCACTTCCTGTCTCAGGAGAACCAATTTTTGACATAATAAAAGGAATGACCATATTAGAAACCATTGCAGCCGTTTCTTTCGAAACCCCCATTTTTTCCATCATATCGCCTCCGAATTGATTTACAAGACGCATAACCATTGGATTTGCTGTTGTAGTGCTTGCTTTTCCATTAAAAATATCTAAAAGTTGTGGCAAATTTCCACTCAATGCTTCACTTGCCATTTGAGTAAGAAATGAATTTTTGGCAACATCAACTGTTTCTCCTACTTGTGAAGAACTTAGTCCTGCTTCTTCTTGAAGTTGAGTTCCTAGTTGTCCTTGTGTGAGTTGTAATAAATCGTCTAACATAAGTTTTGTGTAGTTTGTGTAAAGTTAAAATTGATTTATAAATGAACTCTACAAGATACTATTTTTTATGAAATTTCGTAAACACTGTTTTTCAAATACACAAAAAATGCTAAAGGTTCGCATAAAAGTTGGCATTGAATAAAGAGTTTTGATTAGTTTTAGGATTAATAACCTGTGATACTTCAAATTACAAAAATTATGAAAGAATTTACAAAAAATGAAAACGAGCAAAACGAACAAAATGAGTTTGAAAAACCTCCTATCTTTGGAACATGGAAAATGTTTTATAGCGTCGTCTTAGGCGAACTAGTAGTTTTGATTGTCCTTTTTTATTTGTTTGGAGAATACTTTAGAGCTTGATTTTTTGAACACAGAGGAATACAAATACAGAGAATACAAATTTCTTTTTTAACCACAGAGTTTATAGAGGAAAGAGAGAAAATACAAATACATTTTAATAATACAGATTAAACACAAAACAGAAAAATACAAACTAAAGTATTTAACTGATAACTGATAACTGATTTTATGAATCCTTTAGACTGGGCTGTGCTGATTGCTACACAAGTTTTGATTATCGCTTATGGCGTATGGAAAACTCGCAAACAAAGTAAAAATTTACAAGGCTATTTGCTTTCTGATAGAGATATGAACTGGTTTACAATCGGTCTTTCTATTATGGCGACACAAGCGAGTGCTATTACGTTTCTCTCTACCCCTGGACAGGCATTTGGCAACGGAATGGGTTTTGTGCAATTTTATTTTGGTTTGCCTATCGCTATGGTTATTTTATCAATTACTGCTGTTCCGATTTATCACAAACTCAATGTTTATACAGCTTACGAGTATCTTGAAAACCGTTTTGACTTAAAAACTCGTTCGCTCGGTGCTGCTCTTTTTCTGACTCAGCGTGGACTTGCAGCAGGACTTTCTATTTATGCACCTGCTATTATTTTGTCGACAGTTTTGGGTTGGAATATTTATTATTTAATTGTCATTATTGGTCTTGTTGTGATTGCTTATACCGTTTTTGGAGGAACAAAAGCTGTTAGTCAGACCCAAAAACAGCAAATGTTGGTTATTCTGATTGGAATGGTGGCAGCAGGTTATATTTTGGTGTCACTCTTACCAAAAGAAGTTTCGGTTACAGATGCGCTTAGTGTTGCTGGTGCTGTGGGAAGATTGGAAGTGATTAATTTGGATTTTGATTTGAATAACCGTTATAATGTTTGGTCTGGAATTATTGGAGGTTTGTTTTTGGCGTTGTCGTATTTTGGAACTGACCAATCGCAAGTTCAGCGTTATCTGACAGGAAAATCTATTGCACAAACTCGTGTAGGGCTACTTATGAATGGCATGGTAAAAATTCCGATGCAGTTTTTGATTCTTTTGGTAGGAATTTTTCTTTTTGCTTTCTATCAATTTTATCAACCACCTATTTTCTTTAATACCAATAAAAAAATAACTTTCATTGAAGAAAACCCAACAAAAGCTGATTCTTTAAAGAACATTGAAACGCTATATACTCAGAATTTTGAAGATAAAAAAGAGGTGATTTTTGAGTTTTTGGAAGCTAAAAAAGAAGCAGAATCTAAAAATGTAGAATTAGATACGATGTATGCAAGTCGTATCAGAACCTACAATGCACAAAATGATACATTGAGAAATCAAGCAACAGCAATTATCAATAATATTGATAAAGGAAATAAATTAGAAGCTAAAAGATTAAGTAATAATGATTTGGATTATGCTTTTATCAATTTTGTTTTAGATTATTTGCCTATTGGCTTAATCGGTCTTTTGGTTTCTGTAATGCTTTCGGCTGCTATGTCGTCGGCTTCTTCTGAACTCAATGCACTTGGCTCAACAACAGTTATTGATATTTATAAACGCTCTCTTGTAAAAGATAAAGACGAAGAACATTATGTCAAGGCTTCAAAAGGATTTACTATGTTTTGGGGAGTTTATGCGATATTTTTTGCTATGCTTGCCACACAATTAGATAATCTGATACAGGCTGTAAATATTTTAGGTTCACTTTTTTATGGAACAATTTTGGGAATATTTTTGGTCGCTTTTTATATCAAAAAAGTAAAATCAAATGCTGTTTTTTATGCTGCTGTTGTAAGTGAATCTTTAATTCTTATTCATTATTTCTTCTTTAAAGAAACTTTTGAAATTGGTTTCCTTTGGTATAATCTAATTGGTTGTGTGATGGTAATAGTTATGGGGATTTTGTTTCAATTATTTTTGAAAAATGATATAGAAGAGAAAAACAATCAAATTTTAGATTCAGAATAAAATGAAATATACAACAGTAATTATACTCATTCTAGTTATTTTTTCTTGTCAATATCCTCAAAAAAAGGTTGATAATGACAATAAGGAAATTATAGAGTTAGATTCTATCAAAACAGATTCTATTCTTACTAAAAAGGAAATGGCAAAAGAGTGTTTTCAAAAAGATACAGTTACAGCTATGGGAACAAGTATAAAATATTCATACGAAAATGAAGGTTTCAGAATTACTTGGTCAGATAGTTCCTATAAGAGAAGTTTGGATAGTTTGTTCCATTGTGATTTTGATGAGCGTACAGGAACTTGGGATTTTGTTCCTAAATATATCCACGAAACGAAAAATACAGTTGTTCTTCAAAATATTCTTTATACTTCTAGTGGTGGAAATCCTGCTCCTCTTGCTTATTCTTCTATCATTTTACCAAAAAATACAAAAGGTGTAGTGATTGAAAAATATGAAATTTTAATGACTAAAGATGACTATTTAGTTTATGCAACTGATTTAGATAGTGTTTTTATTCTAAATTTGGAAACCAATAAAGAACAAACGATACTGCTAAAGCCTAGACCTTTGCATGTGAGGTCTCCTACTATCTCTATTGAAAAACCTAGAATAGAAAAAAAGACTTTTTACTTAGAATATAATTCTCTAAAGAAAGTAGAAGATGATTACGAAGAAATAAGAGTGAAAAAATCATTTAAGATAAAGATTTAGAATACTTTATTTGTTTAAATTTCGGATTTTTCATAAAAAGAAAATTATTTCACTCTAAATTGAGACAAAACAAAAATGGATTTGAAGCATATACTTCAAATCCATTTAAAATAGTTTCTAAATAAATAAATAGTTATTTTTAGTTTGTTTCAACTTCCACTTTTTCACCATTTTCTATTTTTTCCTCAATAGCCTTAGCTGACATCTTAAACAAATCTGTTATTGTCTTTGCATCTATTTCTTGTCTAGATTTAGAAACAATAAGTCCTACTTTTGGATAAGAGTAAGCTAACATTTCTCCTGTAGAAGCTAACATAGCTTGTTGCCCAAATAACATTTTTGAGATAGTCATGCCTGTAGTTCGTCCTCCTGCTGCTGCTGCCATAAGAGGAATAACTTGTACATAACAAACTCCTTCTTCTCTATTCCATATAGCTTCATTAATACGTTCTCTTGATACGATTTCAAATTTATAAGGATAGACTGATCTTATTTTTGCCTCATTAGTTTTTTTGCTTAACTGTTCTTTATCTATCAAGAGAGTAAGTTTGCTCAATTGCTCACTATTATCTTTTATTTCTTGACGTATCTCTTTACCTTTTTTTCCTTCTTCAAAGTTTTCAAGAGAGTTTTGTATATATAAAATACCGTATGCAAAATCTTCTTTAGAAGCTATAATGTTAGGCATAATAACAGAAGTAACATACTTGCTTTTTTTACCTTTACCAAGCATAATTCCCAAAACTGACTTTTCGCCTATTTTAGTACGGAAAGTGCTAAACTGATCAATATATTGGCTTACAACATCATGTTCTAGAATAGCATATCTACTTAGTTTCTTTGCTTTACGTAATGTTTCAATTTCTTGATGCGATTTGTATTCTACTTTCTTATTGAAAGTCCAAAATTTGTCAACAGCAGCCTTAATGTTTTCGTTGTATTCTCTAATATCTTTTTTATAATCTTCTAGTTTAGATTTATCTTTTTTCTTTTTGTATCTCGCTATCAGTTTGGGATCTTCTTTAGCAATCCCTACTAACAAAGGACGTTTTTTGAGTTCGGCTATATCTTCAGGACTATTTTTAGCTCCAAACTGAGCAAAAGAAGAAGACATTCCACAAAATAAAAAAAGAATAATAGTAGTAGTAAATACGAGCAATTTGTTCTTATGCATAATTTTGAGTAAATATTACATTTAATTTAAAATAAATTCCTATTAATTAGGAATGCAAATTTAGAAAGGAATAACTTTATATGCAAGAGATTATTATTGTTTTTTTAACATTTTCATAAAAAATAAAACAGATAGCCACCTATTTTATAGTTAAGCTAAATTTTTATTAACAATTATTTGTGAAAGTAAATTAATTTCATACCTTTGCACTTTATTTTTTTAAATCATTAAACTTACATTTTATTACAATGAGAAATTTATTACTTTCTTTGTCTTTACTTACTTTTGTGTTCTTTGGTTTTTCTGCAAAAGCTCAAAATGATATTTCGTTTTCTTTTAAAGGTGGAGTAGGAGCATATTCAGGAGGAGGTTCTGCAGGATATGCTGTTGTACTCTCACCTAGATTAAACTTTCTTTCGTTATCAGAAATAGCAACACTCTCTGTAGGAACACATGTGGGTTTAGGTTATTCTAGTAATGCTACTTATAACTCTCGTACAGGAGCAGAAGGACAAAGTTCATTTGTATTTGACCTTCCTTTACTATTAGAGCTTAATTTGGGAAATAGTTCTAATCCAGATAACGAAAATGATTTTGGTGGTTTTGTAGGTGCTGGATATGGATTTAGTAAACTAGCAAATAATGACCTTAATTATGGAGGAAATTCAGCTACTACGAGTGGTCCTGTAGTAAATGCTGGCTTATCTTATAGAGGTGTAGGAGTTCGTTTTTCTTACCTTTTAAGCACTAAAGATGCAGAGCCTGGAGAAAGCTCTCGTAATGTACTAGGACTTGCTCTTCTATATACACTAAAATAGTAGAAATTAATAGAATTTGTATTTTTGTCTAATACATTAACTGATAATAATCAAATTTAAAAAGAGGCTATCCGTACTTTTCGGACAGCCTCTTTTTGTAATTAGGTAGTATCAACTATTCATCATAATTTTCATTTTCAGAAAGGTAATCTACATCAGCATGTTCGTCTTCGTATTGACTTTTGACATTTTCTTTCAAATATCCTTCATCATCAAAATCGTCATCGTCTTCAATAAGCTGAAGAGCCGTAGCTACTGACATTCTAACTAAGTAAATTTTCTCATCTGTTTCGAAGCGTAAAGCACTTACAGTTTTATTATCTTTATTTTGAAATGTAATTAAATGTTGGCTATATCCTTCTGGGTAGACAAGTTTAATCTGTCCCTGTAAATCAGAATTTAATTTTTCGAAATCGGTAATGACACGTGCTTTGTTCATAGGTTTTGGATTAATTAGAATTTATGGTTATTCGTTGGATTTTCAGAACGTAAAATTATTTAATCTTGTTTGAAAATTTTGTGTTAATTTTAATATAAAGTAAACTAGTAGTAAACTCTCATTTTTGCAAATATATTTCAAAAATTAAAAAAATACTTAATTCAAATTGAATATTTGATTAGAAAGAAATTTGAACTTTTTCCAATCCAAAAAAGGTAATACATTGAAATAAATTATCAATTAAAAATTTTTGTGTTATGGATACTAAAAAACAAAACATAGAAAGTCTACAACTAGAATCAGAAAGGTTACTACTAAATTCTCTTTCTTACAAAGACATTCCAAAAATTATTGAGTATGCAGCAAATCCAAAAATATCAGAGAATGTAATCAATATTCCTTTTCCTTATTTTGAACAGGATGCCATTTTTTGGATAAATAGTGCAAATCAAGACCTCAAAACAGGAGAAGCATACAAATTTGCTATTCGCCTTAAAGATGATAAAAACTTAGAATTTATGGGAGGAATTGGTCTTCTAATAGACAAAAAGCACAACCGAGCAGAACTAGGTTATTGGATAGCAGAGCCTTTTTGGAGCAAAGGTTTTATGAGTGAAGCAGTAGAAAAAATACTAGAATTTGGTTTTGAAACAGTAGAACTCAATAAAATTATAGCAAATCATTTTCTAACCAACCCTGCATCTGGCAAAGTAATGATAAAAAATAAAATGATAAAAGAAGCTGAAATAAAAGAGCATTTTAAAAAGGGAGATACATATTTAGATATAATTCAATATCGCCTAACAAGAAAAGAATATCAAGAAAGTGTTTACAAAAAATAATTTCAAACATCTATTAGATTCAAGAGTACTTGAAAATGATAGGTGTTTTTTTTTGATAAAATTTCAATTCTGCTAATTTTATAAAGACTTTATTTAGAAATATTCAAAATAAGCAAAAATTACTATTACATATTGCAATGCTATTTTTTGCAGCGTACCTTTGGATACGTTTTATTCATTTGCTCAAAAACTATGTAAATAGCCTTTTAAACAGTATATTTATAGCATGTTTATAAATGAGGTTTACTCAAATAGAAAAACAAACAAAATCAGTAACGAAAGATTTATTCGATACTCTTTTATTGTTATTTTAAAATAGTAAATTTCAAACTCTTATTAATTATTTTTTAATCAACTTAACCAACTTCCTATGAATTGGATTATACGCACCCTGACAAGCAGCGTAGGCAAAAAAGTTTTGATGTCGCTAACAGGGTTATTCTTAGTAACATTTCTGATTGTTCACATGGTCGGAAATTTTCAATTATTGTATCCAGATATTAAAGGAGCAGCCGAAAGTTTTAATATTTATGCCGTTTTTATGACGACATTTCCTCTTATTAAAGTTACTTCCTATTTGCTATATGGTTCTATCTTGTTCCATGCTCTTCTTGCTCTTATTTTGACTTTACAAAACAAAAAAGCTCGTCCGACAGGATATGCTATTGATGGAAGTGCAGAAAAATCTTGGGCTTCTCGTAATATGGGTATTTTAGGAACAGTAGTTTTTGTTTTTCTTATTGTTCACATGGGTAATTTTTGGTTTCGTTATCATTTCGGAAACATGCTACCTGTAATGCAAATTGATGGTGAAATTTATAAAAATCTGTATGCCATTGTAGCAAGTTCTTTTATGGTTTGGTGGTATTCAATTTTTTATATTATTGCTATGCTTGCTGTTGGGTTTCACTTATGGCATGGTTTCCAAAGTGGTTTTCAAACACTTGGTCTCAATCATGTAAAATATACTTCTTTAGTTTCATTTTTGAGCAAAGCTTTAGCTATTGCTTTTATTGTAGGTTTTTCATCTATGCCTTTATATATGATGGCTCGTTTTGGAATAGCAAATGATTTTGAAACGGCTGCCCAACACGTAAAAGAAAGGTCTATTGAAGCAGGTGTAGAATGGAAAGTAGCTGATTGGTCAAACATGGACAGAATTCGTTCTTGGGAACAATTAGAATCAACAGCAGATGCAGAATAATTTTTAACTTGCCGTTGTTGGTGTCCTCACCAACGACAAATTAATTAGTTTTTTACTTAGAAAAATTCTAAATTAAGGTGCGTTTCAAAACTTTTTGAACAAACAAATTATTCAGTATCATAACGTTAAAGAGTTATTTCAGAAGTTTCAATTCTATTTGAACAAACTCATAACAGAAAATGTATTGCTCATAAAATACAAACAAAATAATTATGTCAGAACTCAATTCAAAAATCCCTGAAGGCTCAATCGGCGAAAAATGGGACAAACATAAATTTAATATTCGCCTCGTAAATCCTGCCAACAAACGTAAATATACAGTTATTGTTGTCGGAACAGGTCTTGCAGGCGCAGCAGCAGCAGCTTCTTTAGCAGAACTTGGCTACAATGTAAAAGCATTTACTTTCCATGATAGTCCAAGAAGAGCGCACTCTATTGCAGCACAAGGAGGAATTAATGCAGCTAAAAATTATCAAAATGATGGCGATAGTGTTTATCGTCTGTTTTATGATACTGTAAAAGGTGGCGATTATCGTTCAAGAGAAGCCAACGTACACCGTTTGGCACAAGTAAGTGTAAATATTATCGACCAATGCGTTGCTCAAGGTGTTCCTTTTGCTCGTGAATATGGTGGAATGTTAGATAACCGTTCTTTTGGCGGAGCTTTGGTTTCACGTACTTTTTATGCAAAAGGACAAACAGGTCAGCAGCTTCTTTTGGGTGCTTATTCTGCTCTTAGTCGTCAAGTAGCGACAGGAAAAGTAGAAATGCACACTCGTACAGAAATGCTTGATATCGTAAAAATTGATGGAAAAGCTAGAGGAATTATTACTCGTAATTTAGTAACTGGAGAAATCGAATCACATGCAGGACATGCAGTATTGCTTTGTACAGGTGGTTATTCAAATGTATTTTTTCTTTCTACAAATGCAATGGCGTGTAATGCAACGGCTGCTTGGAGAGCACACAAAAAAGGAGCTTACTTTGCGAATCCTTGTTATACACAAATTCACCCAACTTGTATTCCTGTTTCGGGAGACCACCAATCAAAACTTACGTTGATGTCTGAATCACTTCGTAATGATGGACGTGTTTGGGTACCTCGCAATCCAGAAGACAAAAATAAAAAGCCTTCTGAAATTGCAGAAAAAGACCGTTTCTATTATTTAGAAGAAAAATATCCTACATTTGGTAATCTTGTGCCTCGTGATGTGGCTTCAAGAAATGCAAAATATGTGTGTGATGAAGGTTTGGGAGTGGGAGCAACAGGAAAAGCTGTTTATCTTGACTTTAGAGATGCAATTAAAAGAGATGGACAAAGCAGAGTAGCAGATAAATATGGTAATTTGTTTGATATGTACAAGCAAATCACAAACGAAGACCCATATAAAGTTCCAATGAAAATTTATCCAGCACCTCACTATACAATGGGTGGTCTTTGGGTAGATTATAATCTTATGACAAATGTTGATGGATTGTATGCACTTGGAGAAGCGAATTTCTCTGATCACGGCGCAAACCGTTTGGGAGCAAGTGCATTGATGCAAGGTTTGGCAGATGGATATTTTGTTGCACCTTATACAGTTGGAGATTTCTTGGCTACACAGCCTTACCAAATTGAAGATACTTCACACGAAGCATTCGGACAAGCAAAACAAGAAGTAGAAGCAAGAATCAAAAAGGTAATGAGTATCAACGGAACGCAAACGCCTGACGAAATTCATAAAAAATTAGGTCGCATTATGTGGGATCATTGTGGAATGTCAAGAAATGCAGATGGCTTGAAATTAGCTCGTACAGAAGTTCAAAAACTACGTGAAGAGTTTTGGAATGATGTTAAAGTAGTAGGAACTGAAAATCAACTCAATGCAGAACTTGAAAAAGCACTACGTATTGCTGATTTCCTAGAACTTGGCGAACTAATGATTATTGATGCCCTTGATAGAAATGAGTCTTGTGGTGGACACTTTAGAGAAGAATACGAAATTAATGGCGAAGCAAAACGTGATGATGAAAATTATTCGTATGTGGCAGCTTGGGAATTTCCTAGAGATAGCAAAGGCGAATTTATGACTGGTGATCCAGTTCTTCATAAGGAAGAATTAGTCTTTGAAAATGTCAAACTTACTCAACGTAGTTATAAATAATAGTTTTTAATCCTCAACGACGGCAAAGTCTCGTTGACGGTTGAAAACAAGTAACAACTTTCAATTAAATAGAAATACATAAAATTATGGCAGAACAACATAATTCATATAAAATAAAAGTTTGGAGACAAGCCAATCCAAAGTCGAAAGGCGAGTTTAAAAACTATAAATTAGACGGCGTTTCGACAGACATGTCATTTTTAGAAATGATGGATATGCTCAATGAAACGCTTGTGCGAAAAGGCGAAGACCCAGTAAGTTTTGATCACGATTGTCGTGAAGGAATTTGTGGTTCTTGTGCTATGTACATCAATGGACATCCTCACGGAAATGTAAGAGGTGTTACTACGTGTCAGTTGCATATGCGTTCTTTTCCAAACAATACGACCATTACTATTGAGCCTTGGAGAGCAGCAGCTTTTCCAGTTATTAAGGATTTGACAGTAAATAGAAGTGCTTTTGATAGAATCATTCAAGCAGGAGGATACATTTCTGTAAATACAGGAAATGCTCGTGATGCTAATGAAATGCCTATTCCAAAAGAAATTGCAGATGAAGCATTCGAAGCAGCAGCTTGTATTGGTTGTGGTGCTTGTGTAGCAGCGTGTAAAAATGCCTCTGCAATGCTTTTTGTTTCGGCTAAAGTTTCACAGCTTGCACTTCTTCCACAAGGAAAAGCAGAAGCTCAAAAACGTGCTGAAAATATGGTGGCTCAAATGGATGAAGAAGGTTTTGGTTCTTGTACCAACACTGGCGCATGTTCGGCAGAGTGTCCTAAACTTATCGGTCAAGAACATATTGCTCGTTTGAATAGAGAATATCTAACAGCAAAAGTTACTTCTGATTTTGTGAAATAGTAAATCTGTCGTTGGTGGAGACACCAACAACGGCAAGCTAACATCATTAGAAGATAAATCCCAATACAGAGCAACTGTATTGGGATTTTTTCGTAGTATAAACTACTCGGTGTTGTAGTAAAAAATTGCGTTTGGTATTTTTTGGCTTGATAAATCAAGTCTCTACGTCGTTTAAACGTAGTAATTTGATTTATCAAATTGAATTTTTGATATAAAACACAATTTTACTACACAACCAAATATTCTTACAATTCAAATTAACAAATGAAATCTATTTACTATTTCTCTGTTCTATATTTGGTAATAGTTATTATCATTCATATTACTTCCTTAATCTTAATAGATACATCTTTTTTTGGTTTTTCTCTTATGGGAATTTGTCAAGTGATTTGTATTGCACTTTTTGGATGTGCTTTGATCATTGAATCAAAAAAGACAAAAAAGAAACCAGATATATTTTCTGTTTTTGAAAAATTACCTTCTTATTTCTCCAAGATAGCAATAGGTTTGGTAATGTATGTGGTATTAATTTTTTTCCTTGCTATTTATAACCCAGATGATTCATATGATAGTAAAGAAGGTATAAGAGCAGTTTTTCAAAACAATACCTATCAATTAAGAACTCGGTATGGAAAGTTTATAAAAAACATAACCGAAGAAGAGTATCATTTACATAATACAAAAGGTATCAGAGTTTTTTCAGCAGCTTGGATATTATTTGGAGGTTTAGCAGTAGCTACTCTTTATAAAAATGCACAAGAAGAAAAAGAGAGTCAAAAATAAATCATTCAGCAATTAATAATTTACAAACTTTCTCCCTCAGGATTTATCTTAAAGAAAAGTGATTTTAATTCTGTTGCATCTTCTGGTTTCATTCTTCCTGCCAAAACTAAACGAAGTTGGCGACGACGCAAAGCACCATCAAAAAGCATAATTTCTTTCTCTGTTTCGGGTTCTAGCTCAGGAACATTGATAGGATTCCCCATTTGATCGACAGCTACAAAAGTTAAGAAAGCTTTGTAAGCTAATTTTCGTCCAGAACCTTCCAAAATATTTTCTCCATACGCTTCTACATAAACTTCCATGGAAGAATTAAAGGCACGACTGACATGAGATTCTAATGTAACCACACCACCCAAAGGAACAGAAGCCTCAAACGAAACATTATCAACAGAAGCTGTAACAACAACACGATTACAATGTTTTTGTGCTGAAATAGCTGCTGCAATATCCATCAAATGCATAAGTCTTCCACCCATTAAATTATTTAGTGGATTGGTGTCATTTGGTAAAACCATTTCGGTCATTGTAACATACGATTCACTCGCTTTTTTTGACTTAGGGGGCATAAGAATAAATTTAGAAATATGAATTTAGATTTTAGAAGTCAATACAAAATAAAAAGTAATTTGAAAATGTATTTTCTCTGTGTTTTCTGTGAACTCTGTGTTTAATAAAGTATAGTGACTACAAAAGTAAGCAACAATAGTTGTTATAAGGCGTTAAAAAAAATAAATTCTTAAATAACGAATCATTTATTTAAAAAATAAGTCGTGTTTTTGTGTAAATTTATAAAATGTAGCCTATGTAGCGTACACTTTAGTGTGCGAAAATGTACTATAGACTTTAGTCTATGAAATAATGAAAAATTCTATCTATGAAAAAATATAATTCTATCAAACTATTTCTATCTGTATTATTAATTACTTTTTCCTCTTTCTCTCTAAATGTTTTTGCTCAAAATACACAAGATTTGGCATTGGCAGATGAATATTATGAACAAGGAGAATACGAAAAAGCGATTCAGTATTACGAAAAAATAGCGAAGAAAAATCCGTCAGCTTCTTATATTTACACTAATTATTTGGATGCGATGTTACGTTTGGAACAGCTAAAAGATGCAGAAAAATATATTGAAAGATGTTTGAAAGACAGACCTTTAGATCCAAAAATGAATATTGACTATGCTAAACTTCTTTTACAGAAAAGAGAAGATAAAAAAGCAGATAAACACTTCGACGAGTATATAAACTCCATAAAATCAAATTCTCATCTGGCTCGTGTGGCTGCTCGTGTTTTGGCACATGAAGGTTTTTATCAATATGCCGAAAAACTGTATTTGCAAGCACAAAAAAATACGCAAGAAAATTATGATATGGATTTAGGACTCCTCTATTTAGCGATGGGAAAACCTAAAAAAATGGTAGAACAATTCTTAATTTTACTAGAAAAACAGCCGAATGATGCACCTTATGTTCAACATCTGTTACAATCTCGTTTGTCGGAAGATGAAGAGTGGGATATGGTAGAACCGATGTTGTATGAAGCTGTACAAAAATACCCAAGCAATGAAGTTTTTAGTGAAATGCTCGTTTGGTATTTTCTTCAAAGAAAGAATTTCATGATGGCTTTTACACAAGCAAAGGCATTGGATAGAAGAAATAAATCAGAAGGCGTAAAGATTATGGAAATCGGAATGCTTGCCTACAATAATGAAGAATGGAAAAGTGCGATGACCATTTTTGGACACTTGACAGAAAATTATAAAGGAAGATTGATTTATTCGCAAGCTAAACATTTTTTGATGGAATCTAAGGAAGAATATATTAAACATCAATTTCCTATCGATAAAGAACAAATAAAATCGTTGGTTAATGATTACGAACAAACACTTGTAGAAATAGGCTGGAATCCAAGTACAGCAAAATCGGCTCGTAACATGGCTCTTTTACAGGCTTTTTACCTCAATCAAAAAGATGTTGCTATAAATACGCTCAACAAAATCACAGAAATTAGAGGTGTTCCTCATCAGCTTTTAAGTCAAGTAAAATTGGATTTGGGAGATATTTATGTTTTGAAAAATGAACCTTGGGAAGCAACTTTATTGTATTCACAGGTAGAAAAAACAGAAAAAGAAACGCCTTTAGGTTACTCTGCCAAACTCAAAAATGCTAAACTTTCCTACTTTAATGGAGACTTTAAATTAGCAAAAGCACATTTGGATATTTTAAAATTGGCTACCTCAAGAGAAATTGCCAACGATGCCATGGATTTGTCTATTTTGATTCAAGACAATACAGGTTTGGATTCTTCTGAAACAGCAATGAGAGAATATGCAGCTATTGATTTGCTTATTTTTCAACAGCAATATGAAGATGCTTTATTAGCTTACAAAAAAATGCGCTCTCACTTTGACGGACATTCTTTAACAGATGAGATTTACTGGAAAGAAGCAACTATTTTACAAAAAATGGGGCGTTTTGAAGAAGCAGTCGAAAAACTAAAAACAGTCTTAAAAATCAATCCAACAGATATTTTTGGCGATGATGCAAATTTTCTTTTAGGAAAAATTTATGAAGAAAACCTAAAAGACCAAGAAAAAGCAGAAGAATATTACAAAAAACAACTTGTAGATTATGCAGGAAGTGTTTATGTAGTAGAATCTAGAAAACGCATCAGAAGATTGAGAGGCGAAATTATAAATTAGGAAAGAATAAAAATGATTGAGATAAAAACATATTTTCAAAAACAGGTAGATATTTCTGAAAAAGATTGGGAAATATTTTCTTCGAAATTAATAAAAAGAGAGTTTTCAAAAAAAACTAATTTACTCAAAGTAGGACAAATAGAAAATTATCTTTCTTTTATAGAAGCTGGAATTATCCGTTTTTATATTCCAAAAGAAACAGAAGATTTTACATTTGGATTTGCATTCCAATCTAACTTTGTGAGTGCTTATGATTCTTTTATAACTCAAGAAGTTTCTAGTTATGAATTAGAAACACTATCAGATACAATTCTTTGGAGTTTGACTTATCAAGATTTACAACAAATTTATCAGCAAACTCAGATTGGAAACAAAATTGGAAGACTAGCGAGTGAAGAGTTGTTTTTGAAAAAATCTAAACGAGAATTATCCTTACTGAATCAAAGTGCAGAACAGCGTTATCTAAATCTGTTTACAGAACAACCTCATTTATTGCAATTTATTCCTTTAAAATATATTGCTTCTTATATCGGAATTACGCCACAGGCACTCAGTCGAATTCGCAAACGTATTTCTTAACTTAGGTTCATTGTCTTAGCTATTTTAGATAGTGATATTTGTCAAAACTTAAACATTTATCATAATCTAAATACTATATCTATGAAACCATTAGTAATTTTACTTGTCGTTTTTGTGCTTTCAATTTTTGTTATACGATTTCTTAATCAAAAATATGATGTTGTTTTGGCTGCACGAATAGCCATGTGTGCCATGTTGTGCTTTACTGCCATCGGACATTTTGCTTTTACAAAAGGAATGACAATGATGCTGCCACCTATAATTCCATTTAAAACAGAATTAATCTATTTTACAGGAGTAGTAGAAATTATTTTAGGCATTGGATTGTTAGTTCCTAATTGGAAAATATATTCAGCGTGGATTCTTATTGTCTTTTTTGTAATTTTGCTTCCTGCAAATATTTATGCAGCTATCAAACAAGTTGATTTACAAAAAGCTACTTTTGATGGCTATGGACTATCTTATTTATGGTTCAGAGTTCCGTTACAGTTATTATTTATTGTTTGGGTATATCTGAGTTCTATAAGGTTTTAACTATCTACTATTTTTAATTGTCTGACATTTGAAAGTGCTTTGACAATTTTACAAGAATATAATTCACAATTCATCATTAATAATTCATCATTCAAAAAATGCTTCATCTTCAACTCCCAACCGACCCACGCTGGACAGAATTAGCCCAAGAAAGTATCGAAGACATCTTAACAGACCACGCTTATTGCGAACAAAAAGCAGCTTCTTCTTGTATTTCTTTGATTGTAACCTACAATCATTATCCAAATCTTGTCGATACGCTTTCGCCTATTGTAGCCGAAGAGTGGTCGCATTTTGAAATGGTTTTGGAGCAACTTCGCAAAAGAAACCTAACTTTTGGAGGAAAACGAAAAGATGAATATGCACTCAAATTACGCAATTTTATGGTAAAAGGAGGAAGCGAAGAAATGCGTCTTTTGGATAATCTTTTGGTAAATGCGCTGATAGAAGCACGTAGTTGTGAGCGTTTCAAAATGCTTTCAAATACGATAGAAGACGAAGAATTAAAGAAATTTTATCGTGAACTAATGGTTTCAGAAGCCCGTCATTATACTGTTTTTATTTCTTTGGCAAAGGAATATTTACCAAAAGAAATAGTAGATAAACGCTGGCAAGAATTTTTGAATTACGAATCTGAAATTATGGAAAGTTTAGAACTTCGTGGGGATAGAATGCACTAATTTTTTTAATGATTAGCGATAAATTATCAGTTTTGAATGATTGTTATACTCAAATCACTTTCCTTCAATACAAAAACACTTATCTTCTACATATAGCGTATCATTATAAACATGAGAATCTCCTGCAAAACCTTGAAAGGAAGTTTGGTTGTATTCTTTGTAACTAGATTTTCTTGCAGCATTATATACAAGTTTTTGGTCTTTTTCAAACTCAAAAAAATCAAGATAGTTTTTCCCTTGTAAAACTACTCCTAGAACAGAGTAGCCTTCTCTATTAATTTTGTCTTTATATAATGATAGAGTACCATATATAGGGTATGACGTTTTACCAATTAAGTTCAGATTATTGTCATAAACTTTTATTTCACTTGGATATAAATAACTATGTGAAATGATTCTATTATTTTGTTTTGATATTCCTGCATTACTAAAAGGAACTATTACTTTCAAAATACTATCTCCTTTTAAATTGAAGGCTACAATTTCAGGTTCGTAGGAATGACCGACTACAGTATCTAAAGCAGATACAGTGGTTAGTAGAGTATCTCCTAACAAAACTCCTGAAACTAAATTATAACGCTTGCTTATTTTAAGATGTGTACATTTTTCATTATTACAAGAAAACAATACAAAAACTAAAAATAGGATAAATAAGCTACTGTAATTGATATTTTTTATTTTGGACATACAGTATTTTTTTATAAATATGAAAACCTATATAATCTAAATCTCTTGTAAATAATAATCCTTCATGTAATCTGTCTTTGTGTTTCATTAATCTATAACCTTCACTACCATTCAATCTTACTGTATCTTCTCCTTCAACTCCTGTTGCAATTATGATGATGTACATAGAATCTACTTTTTGATATTCGTAAGCCTTACAAACAATATTATTCGTCTTCTTAGGAAACTCAATAGTTTCAACTAACTCAAAATTTGTATCATAAATATACAAAGCAGAATAACTACTTGCATAAATTTTTCCATCATCATAAACTACACTTTTGCAATTTGGCGTTTCTGTTTTATTCAATAATTTTCCTTTTGAATCAAATAAATACAAATCACTTGTAAAATTATTGCTTGAAGTATCAGCTTCATTTTTCACTCTTCGAACTAAAGCCAATAAAGAATCTCCCAAAGTACAAGCTGAATGAACTTCATCAGAAGGAATATTTATGGTTACAATTTGCTCTTTCTTTTCTGTACAAGAAAGACAAACTAACAGCAGTAAAAAAGGAATGATTTGTTTCATTTCAATAATAACTTTGAAATACATTATTTATTATCCGAACCTTCTGAAACAGGTTTTTCTAATAAAATTTTATGACGAGATTTATTCATAATCCAAGTAGCAATCGTATCAGCCCAATATCTTGATGATTCTCGTGTTGGGTGTGCGCCATCTCTTTCTCTATCAAACTCTAAATCTTTAGATAAGAAAAAAGTATTTGAAGGCATATTTCGCTCAATAATTTCATTAATTCCTGTATCGTCTTTCCAGTTTGGAGGACCTACCCAAATAAAAGGCGTATCGCCAGCTTGTGCAATAATATCTTGAATATCTTTTTCTCGTTCGTAAATATCAGTTCTGAAAAGTTCGTTTGCTCCTAGCGTAAAAATCACAATTGTAGGCTTGTAAATTTCTATCAAACTCTTCAAGCTATCGGTTTTACTCCATTGAATGGTGAGCGAACTGTACCAAATTCTACCTTTCAAATAATGATTATTATATTCTGCATAACTTCGAAAAGCTAAATATAATCCTTCTGACATAGAGTCGCCAGTCAATAAAATACGCTGTGCTGATGTGTCAATGCTATTTTTGCGAGCTAACTCTAAAGAGTCGACAATAAAAAATGTTTGTTTGGCTAATTGTTTATATAAAAAATCAGTTGAGGGAGGCGTAAATAACTGTTTTGAATTTGGTTTTTTAATAGACAAATCAAAATCTATAGGTTTCTCATAGCTATCCATCGCATACAAACCCAAAATGACACACAAAACAACCAACCACACAGAAAATAAATTGTATAGATTAGATGTAGAAGACTTTTTTTGAGGAGAAGGGGAAAGAAAATCAGACAATTTGATGAAAGCAATTTAAGTATAACAGACTTCCCAGTCTGTTCAAAAGAAACAAAAAGAGAATCAATAAACTGAATGTTTTCTAAATTCTCTTAGAAAGTTCAAATTTATCAATTCTCTTATCAAAAAGCTATATTTTTTTATAGAAATACTGCTGTAACTCTATTTATTGATGTTTTAATGTAGCAAGCACCAACAAAAATACTTTCTAAGCAGAAATATTCATATTTTTATTGTGAAAAGACTGCCAAACATTTTCTTGATCTGCAAAAAGAACTTGATTTAAAGGACTTTTAGAAAGCCATTTTTGTAGCATTTGAGATTCTTTTTCAGTAATTTGTCCACTTAATTGTTTGGTAATGAGCTGAAGATACTTTATTTTTATTGGCATGATTGAAACAGATTTTGAAAATAATAAAAAGTAAGAAGGAATATAATTTAGTTGATATAATGACGAGTAAAACAAGAAATTGCCCTATTTGTCAAATTTTAAATTATGTTAATTTATGTAGTAGCTAATTTTAATTAAATAATGAAAGATTCTGAAAATGAGGCTTTTCAAACAGCTCATCTCACTAAAATAATTGATAAAAATGGAGAACTTATCTTTGTTCAAATTTCGGCTTCCCTTTGGAAAGAAATAGAATCAAAAGTAGAACCACTTGTTTATCAACAGCTTAAAGAGCAATTCAAAAAAGCACAAAAACAAAAATTGGACGCTGAAAGAGAAGAGTTTTCTCCCTTCGAACATATAGAAACACTGCAAGCCGAGCAATTAAACAATGACACATTTATAAAAAAACGTTTCAAGAACAGTACGGAACAATCGCAACAAGTGCAGCAATATTTATACGCTTTACAGCAAAAAATAGCCGAACATAAACCTGTAAAATAATTTTTTTTAACACAAAATTATTCTCCTTATTCATCTTTGTTCGAAAAATCATTTTGACTACCTTTGAACTTTATTTTAGAATAATTACGTTGTTGTTTGTATTTAATCAGACAACTTTATTTATATATTTATGGAATTTGCCCCTTTATCATCGTGGTTTCCAAATAATCCTAATTGGAATACTGCAGATCATCCCTTGTTTATTGCTGGACCTTGTAGTGCCGAAACGCCTGAACAATTAATGGAAACTTGTCAAGAAATAGCTAAAAATGACAAAGTTCAAGTCTTGAGAGCAGGAATTTGGAAGCCTCGTACACGCCCAAATAACTTTGAAGGAGTCGGAAAAATTGGTTTAGAATGGCTTTTAGATGTCAAAAAAGCCACTGGAAAACTTATCACTACTGAAGTTGCCAAACCCGAACATGTAGAAGAAGCTCTAAAACATGAAGTAGATATTTTATGGATTGGTGCAAGAAGCGTTGTAAATCCATTTACAATGCAAGAAATTGCTGATTCTTTGAAAGGAGTTGATGTTCCTGTTATCGTAAAGAACCCAATTAATCCAGATGTTGCACTTTGGATGGGTGGGATTGAGCGCATTCATCAAGCAGGAATAAACAAAATGGCAGCTTTGCATCGTGGTTTTTCAAGTTATGGAAATACAAAATATCGTAATGAGCCGATGTGGCAATTAGCTATCGAAATTAAAAGTAAATTACCTACTTTACCACTTCTTTGCGACCCTAGCCATATAGGAGGAAAACGAGAACTGATTTACCCACTTTCTCAAAAGGCAATGGATTTGAATTATGAAGGTTTGATGATAGAAACACACCGTAGTCCTGATGAGGCTTGGAGCGATGCTTCTCAACAAGTTACGCCTCAACGACTTGCCGAAATTTTGGATAAACTAGTTATCCGTACAGGAAATTTAGAAACACTTGAAAAAGCAGGCTTATCAGATAAATTACAAGATTTGCGTAATCAAATTGATAAAATTGATAGAGAAGTTGTTGAAAACTTTGTCGCTCGTTTGGAATTAGTTAAACAAATTGGAGATTATAAAAGAGAGAATAATTTACCTATTTTCCAATTAGATCGTTGGCAAAAAGTGTTTGAAAGCCGTCCTGAATGGGCAGAAACAATGGAAATAAATCCTGATTTTGTTTCAGCTGTTTTCAAACTTATTCATGACGAATCAATACGTATCCAAACAGAACGAAAAGAAGATTTCTAAGAAAATCTAATTATATAAAAAATGCGTCATTGATATAATTTTATTAATCAATGACACATTTTTTATGTTTCAATGTATAGAATGTTATTCTACCATAAATACTTTAGCATCAATAGTAGAGTTGAATTCTACCTTTTGTACATCAACTGTATATGCTCCTTGTGGAGAATTAACTTCTGTTTTATAAGCTACTAAAAGACCAGTATTTCCTACTTTACGATAATCTTTTATCATTATTTCTCCTCCTGCAGTTACCTCTTTAATTAAAAGTCCTGTTTTAGGGTCAAAATATTGTAAACGTTCTCCATAATCTTTGTGAGTAACTTTAACTTCAAAGACAGATTTATCTTCTACTACTTGCGCTCCTACCAATTCAATAGAATAACCATTTGCTTTATCATACTGAACATAAGGATTGATGAAGGTTTGTTCTTTGATGCTATTAGTTTGGGTAGCCGTTAATTCTTGTTTTTGTCCTTGTGTTACTACATAGGCTTTTTTGCCATCATAGACTTGTTTTATTCCACTTTTAGGAACTTCTAAAGCTAGTTTTTGCTGGTTTTGAATGAATAATTTTTGCTCTATTTGCATTCCTGAAACATTCATTACTTGTTCTTTTTTCATTGAAGTAACTTCATTCCATTTTTTACCTCCAATTTTAGTTAAGTAATTTTGGATTACTTTATCAGCTGTCATTCCAATCAGAATGCGTTGGTCTGCTTGAGCTGCCATTTCTCCAAAAGCATCATAAATTTGAATATTTCCAAAGGGAGCTAATTTTTCTATCAAAATACTTTGGTCACCTACTGCTACAATTGTTATGTTTTCAGGTTTGATATATTTTTTGGCTGCATTTTGAATATCTTCTACTGTTACAGCATTTATTTTCTGAATATAGTTGCTATAAAAATCAGAAGGTAAATTATATCTAGCAATATCAATCGCAAAATTTGCCACTGTTTGAGGATTTTCTAATGAGCGAACAAACGAACCAATCAAACTTGCTTTTACTCTTTCTAATTCAGCCTTAGAAACAGGTTCATCTTTTATACGCTTCAATTCATATAAAAATTGAACCACTGCGCTATCTGTAACATCATTTCTGACACTTGCCGACATAGTAAAAGAAGATGAAAGCTCATCAGGACTCAATGAAGAATATGCTCCATACGTATATGCCTTATCTTCACGAAGATTTTGAATAAGTCTTGCTCCAAAACCACTATTTCCCAAAATTCCGTTCATTAATCTAGCAGCAACATAATCATTACTACTCAATGGATAATAAACAGGATAAGTAACATTAATAACTGTCTGAACTGCTCCAGCACGATTTGAAATTGCCACTTGTGGTTTTTCAGCAGCTTTTGGCGAATTGTATTTGGTAGTAGGAACTTCTTTTTTCTCCCATTGAGCAAAATATTTTTCTACTTGAGCTTTAGCTTCTTCTACAGTAATATCTCCTACAATAGCCAAATAAGAAACATTTGGACGGAAATAAGTCTGATGGAAATCTTTTAAATCCTCATTTTTGACAGCATTTAAAGTAGTTTCTGTTTCTACTTCTCCATAAGGATGATTATTACCATAATTTACCTTAGAGACTACATTATTTGCAATTTGCTCTGGACTAGAAGGTAAAGATTGTAAGCTAGATAAAGATTCGGTGCGAACTTTTGCTAATTCTTCATTCGAAAAAGAAGGGTTGTAAAGAACATCTGAAAAAATAGAAAGCAAGTTATCTGAATGACGTTTTAAAGAAGAAGCATAAATACCTCTTGAATAGGTAATCAGATTTGCGCCCATAAAATCAATTTCTTCATCTAATTTTTCTTTTGTGCGTTTTTCTGTTCCACGACGAAGCATAGAACCAAACATATTGAGCATTCCGACACGCTTTCCTTCCATAATTGGATTATAATTGACAACTAAAGAATAAGAAACTTGTGGAAGTTTATGGTTTTCAACTACAAAAACTTGTAAGCCGTTTTCTAAGGTAAAGGACTGAGATTTAGCAATTTCTACTTTGTGAGCTTCTCCAGCTTTGGGAGCTTTGCTTCGATCTAATTTTCCAGTAGAGCTAGAAGGAACAGGTGTACATTGAGTAAATAAGAATGCCATTAAAACGGCAATACTTAAAATAAATTTATTTTTCATTTTTTTATATTTATGTCGTTGGTTGGGACACTAACAACGGCTAGTTAGATTTTTTTTAACACTGAAGAATGTAAAATCAATAAATTTATGTTTTTAAAAAATTCACATTACTTTTATAGATTTCTTCATAAGTTTGTCTTCTAAATTTATTTCTTAG
Organism: Bernardetia sp. MNP-M8; assembly: GCF_037126285.1. Classification (NCBI taxonomy): domain Bacteria; kingdom Pseudomonadati; phylum Bacteroidota; class Cytophagia; order Cytophagales; family Bernardetiaceae; genus Bernardetia; species Bernardetia sp. MNP-M8. The sequence goes on along the minus strand of NZ_CP147012.1, from coordinate 727,453 downwards.
GTAAATAATGAAGAGTAACTCTATTTTCAGGGACAAGATATTTTTTAGCTGCTTCTTGTATTTCTTCTCTTGTTACCTTCATATAATTTTCAATTTCAGTATTGATAAGATTTGCACTTCCACCATAGACATGGTTATCAGCTAACGTTTCAGCAATTCCTGCAATGGTGCTATTTTGAGTGTAAAAATTAGCTTCAAATTGATTTTTGAGCTTTTGAAATTCTCTTTCTTCAATCAACTCTTCTTTTACCTTTTCATATTCGTTGTTCATGGCTTCTTCCAACTCTAAAGGATTTACTCCCATAGAAGCAATTCCGAAGGCAAGAGCAACACTAGGATTTTGCTCTAAATCTAAAGGAAAAGCTCCTACAAAAAGAGCTTTCTGTTGTTCATCTTTTACAGACTTTGAAAGCCTTGAACTTTGTCCATCAGAAAGTAATGTAAATAGCATTTTGGTAGCATAGTAATCACTTTGTCCACGAGCAGGAACTTTAAAGGCTTGAACAACAGCAGGAAGTTGAATATTATCATATACAGTATCACGAACTTCAGCCATTTGAGGAGGCTCAACAATTTTAGGTTGTTCAACTTTTTTACCTTTCGGAATTCCTTCAAAATATTTTTCTACTAATTCCTTTGCTGTCTTTGCATCAATATCGCCAGCAATACTCACTACAGCATTATTTGGAACATAATATTTTTCATAAAAACTTTTATAATCAATTTCTTCAGCTGCATCTAAATGTTCCATCGAACCAATTACAGAAGATTTGTAAGGATGTTTGGTATAAACTCGTTTCAATGTTTCTTCTAAAATAGAACCATACGGACGATTATCAATACGCTGACGACGCTCTTCTTTTACTACTTGTCTTTGTGTTTCGATGCCTGTGCTGTCTACTCTTGCATGAAGCATGCGTTCAGATTCTAACCAAAGAGCCAATTCTAATTGATTAGAAGGCATTACTTCATAATAAAAAGTTCGGTCGTAAGTGGTATTTGCATTATTCATTCCACCTGAGTTTTCGATATAATCATCAAATTCTCCACGCTTGATATTTTTTGAGCCTTCAAACAAAAGATGTTCGAAAAAGTGTGCAAAACCTGTTCGGTTTGGTTCTTCATTCTTTGAACCTACATGATATAAAACAGTAACAGCTACGAGAGGAACAGAATGGTCTTCATGTAAAATGATGTGTAAACCATTTTTAAGCGTAAATTCTGTAAACTCAATTTTAGAACCGTCTTTAGTGTCTTTTGTATTGCTTGGAATAAAACTTCCAAAAAAAAGTATAAGTAAGACTAAACTAGATAATAAGGATTTTTTCATTTAAATATATGTGCTTATGAGGCATAAGAAAATTAGGAAGATACAAAAAAGCAGTAAAAACTACTCATTGAGTTGTTTCTACTGCCCAAAATTACATAAATTTTATAGAAGTCTTTTTTGAGGAAAAGTTAAGATATATTTATTCTTCCCATTTTAACCAAACAGGAAACTCTTTACTCATTGTTCCTAACTTTCTCCCAGCTTCATGACTAATAATAATAACGACATTTTTGTTTCTATCAATATTCTGAATTTTACCAATAATTTTGACGGTTACAGTTCTTCCAGCACTTTCATTATATACTTTTATGAGAGTTCCTTTAGGAGCTGTTCGGTGCATTCCGACAAGTCTATCACTTTTTAAAGTTACATTACAAACACCTGATTCAGAATGAGGTTTTCCTTTTTTTGCTTGGCTAGTCATAGTGTTTGCACTTGCAACAATCAAAACTTCTTCGATTTTTTCTCCTTTGCCTACAATAATTTTTTGTCCTGCTTTTATTTGTCCAGAAGGATTATCATTTATTTTTTTTAAATCTTCTACACTGACTTTATACTTTTGGGAAATAGAATAAAGAGTTTCTCCATTTGCTACTGTATGATATATATGTTTTAGCTCTTCTTTTTTATTAGGATCTTTGGCTACACTATACGCATTTGAAGGAATGAGATATAAGTCCTGATGAGTGCTTGGATAAGGAATAAGTAATTCTTGTCCTGTTTGAATTTGAGTAGAATAAAGCTCATTGAGTTCTTTAAGCGTTTTTACATCAGTTTGAAACTTTGAAGCAATCGAAAAAAGTGTTTCGTTTGCACGAACTTTATATCCTTTGAGTTGAGAAATTCTATACGTCGTTTGAGCATGTGGAATGTAAATAATTTGACCTATTTTCAATGGATAACGAGCAACAGGATTGAGCGTGATGAGTGTTTCTTTATTTATACCATATTTTCTAGCAATTTTATAAATATCTTCACCAATTGTAACTCTATGTTTAATATATAAATTATTTCCCCTTCGTTCTAAACCAATAGAATCTTTTTTTGATGTAAAAGAAGAGAAAGCATACAAAGAAGATGAGGAAAAATGAATAATGAAGAAAATTATAAATAGAATAAAGAATTTCACGTGGTAGAGATTGGAGAATGAGAAAATAGGAATATAATTTTAAAACACAGAATTCACAGAGAAAACAGAGAATGAAAAATTTCCTTTTTTAATTAGGTTTGATTGTAGTACTTCTAACTTCATAAATCTAATTTCTAAATTTATTAACTGGTAACTGTTTTAGCCTTCTTGCAAACTATATGTAATCAACTCTTCTAAAGAAAGATCTGTGCCGTATTTTTTCAAAATGGCATTTATGGTTCTATCAGCCACTAATTTTGATAAACCTAGACTGGTAAGAGCATTGGATGCTTGTTCTTTTAATGCGCTGCTCATTCCATTTTCATCTTCCAATTGGAAACCTTCTTTTGCTAACTTGTCTTTCAAGTCTAAAACCAAACGTTCGGAAGTTTTCTTTCCAATTCCTTTTATTTTCTGAATAACAGATGTTTGATTATTAATAATTGCATTGGCAAGTTCAGAAACGTTCATTGCTGAAAGCATCACTAAAGCAGTATTTCGTCCTACTCCAGAAACACTAATAAGCTGCAAAAACATTTTTTTCTCACTTTCAGTAGCAAACCCAAAAAGCTCTTGAGAATCTTGTGTTACGCTCAAATAAGTGAAAAGTTTGAAAGGTTGTCCTTCTTGAATAATAGAATAGGTTTGAAGTGAAATTTTGACTTCATAACCCACCCCATTAATATCCAAAACGGCTAGTGAAGGTTCTCTTTTTGTAATTTTTCCGTTGAGATAGGCAAACATTTAATAAAATGGTAAGTGATGAAAGTTAAATTTTCGATAAATAAAAATGCTAGTATGATTTTCTATTTCTAATTTTCTAATCAAAGATAAGTAAAAAAGTGATTTTTTAATAGAATAAAATAGAATTTTCAAAAAACAAGCGATTTAAATGCAACTTTGTTGCATTTAAGAAGATAAACTGTATATTTGCAAATGCAATAGTGTTGCATAAATAAAATTATATAAATTTTCAAAGCTTATTTTATGAAAAATAAATCAAATTTTGATGTAATTATTATTGGTGGAAGTTATGCAGGACTTTCAGCTGCTATGGCTTTAGGACGTTCTTTAAGAAAAGTATTAATTATAGATAGTGGAAAACCTTGTAATAAACAAACTCCTCATTCTCATAATTTTATTACTCAAGATGGAAATACACCCAAAGAAATTTCAGAGAAAGCAAAAGAACAAGTTTTAAATTATCCTACGGTTAGTTTTCTTGAAGGAAAAGCAATTTCTTGTTCTTCTCAAAAAGATAAATACGAAGTTTTTGTAGAAAATGGAAATTCATTTTTTGGAAAAAAAATTCTTTTTGCAACTGGAATAAAAGATATAATGCCTTCTATTACAGGCTTTGCTCAGTGCTGGGGAATATCAGTTTTACATTGTCCTTACTGTCATGGTTATGAAGTAAAACATGAAAATCTTGGAGTTTTGGCAAATGGAGATATAGCTTTTGAAATGGCTAAACTTATCTATAATTGGAGTGAAAATCTAACTTTATTCACAAATGGAAAATCTACTTTGACTGAAGAACAGACTCAAAAACTACACTCTAAAAATATCAAAATAATAGAAACTGAAATTTCGGAATTTGAACATCAAGAAGGACAAATTCAAAATATTGTTTTCAAAAACAAGACAAAACACGCAATTTCTGCTATTTTTGCTCGTGTAGATTTTGTGCAGCATTCTGATATTCCAAAAGAAATGGGTTGCAAGTTTGATGAGAATGGATTTATAGAAGTCGATTTATTCAAAAAAACATCTATAAAAGATATTTTTGCGATAGGAGATGCTACAACTATGTTTAGAGCAGTATCGTTTGCAGTAGCTTCTGGCACAATAGCAGGAGCTGCTATAAATAGAGAATTGATAGATGAGAATTTTTAGATAAAAAAATCCATTCAAGAAATATATTTCTTGAATGGATTTTAGGATAAAGTAGGATAGAATTTTTTTTTTAGTCTAAAACTTCTTGCAGTTCTACTTTAGTAGAACTATTGTTATAATAGAGAATTTCTACCTTTTTAGATACCTCTTCTTTTAATAGTTATTTTATACTTATTATTCGATAATAATTTTCTTTACAATTACTTCTTTTCCATTATAAATTTTCAGAAAATAAACACCTGATGCCACTCCTTTGATATTCATTTCAAAGGTATCACAGCCTTTTATAGTAGAATAGTTAATTTTCTTTATAGTTTGGGATAAAGAGGAAAGCAATTCTATTGTTACTTCATTTTGCTCTATATTATCTACACGAACATAAAGAATGTCTTTTGCAGGATTTGGATAAGCCGTAATAGTAGTTTCGTTACTATTAGTTACGTCTCTAGTAGATAATTTGGCACTAGGTAAGGTAGAAGGATATAAAACTGTTTGAGGTACAATTTCTTTTGTCTGGCTTGCACTAGACCAGCTTAATTGAGCTACTGCATTACCTGTATTCTCAAAATACTCTAGTTTTATAGTGTAGCTCTGTCCTCCATTTAGGGTAATTGTACCTGTGTGTTCTGTAGCCCCTTGGTTTACCCATTTATCAATTAATAAGACCTCATTTACCCAAAGGCGTACTCCATCATCTGTATTGGTATAAAAAGTATAAGTTTCAGAATAAGCAGGTTTTATTTGTCCTGTCCAACGTACTGAATAAGTATCATTCTGAATACTTGATGAAGGCGAACTATTGCCCCAGTTAAAGTTTACAGTAGCATCAATTCTATTAATTGATGTTCCTGTAAAGTCTATATTGTTATAATAGGTAGCTTGAAGTCCTGTTCCATCTGTACTAACAGGTTCATCTAGCGTAGTAACATCTAAATAAATAAATTCTGATTGTGCTGTACTATTTTTTGCTGATAATCGGTATTTATAATCTTTAGAAGGTAATACTGTTAGGTCTGTAAAAGAAGTAGAATCTCTTTCAATACTGCTTACTAATCTATAGCTTTCTCCATCTGTGACTGATCTTCTTTCAAGGATAAATTCAGTTTCATTATTCGAATTGTCATTCCATTTTAATGCAACTTGTCTTGTCTGAACACTTGGGGCTATAAAACTTGAAGGTGCTAAAATTGTTGCTACTGTTCCTCCTTGAATCAAATCATTTGGATTGTAAAGGTTTGCTGCTTTATAATACACTAGAATTGCACTTTCGTTTTGTGGAGTTGAATTTCCCCAAGGTGTTACATTTGTTACTGGAATAGGATTTCCATTTGGAGTTCCATTCCCATTAGAAGCTGCTGTTTGCCTACCTACACAAATTACTCCATCACTTGTTTTGTAAACACCATACAAATCAGTATTACCTCCTCCTGCTTCTGTAGTTGGATTCCATTCTCCTACCACCAATGAGGAATATTTAGGAACACTAAATTGGGAATCATAAACTCTTACAAAATTATTCCATGCACTTTTACCTTGTGAGGGTTTTAGCATTTTCTGATACGCATTTGCAGTAGTTATTGTTCTACGTCCTACTCCTAGTACACACACGTCTCCATTGCTTGACACCTTTAAACTGTTTTTTGCCATTCTTGTAGTGTTTACATTTGGCCACCCAGAATTTGGATTTGACCAACCGTCTAAATTTGGGTCAGGATGAGGAGTTCCTAAAGAACCTGTGCCTTCAGCTAATTCTGCCATGTAAGTTGAGTTGGTAAGTGTACCATTGTTCAACTGAAATTTTCCTAACCAAGAGATATGAATATTGCCATTGCCTCCTGTAAAATTATTTTGAAATCCAGATGCTGTTGCATTACTGTTAATGGTATTTCCTTCCCAAAAATTCTCAACATTATTCCCATGAGTTCTTGCACCTACTACAAGTCTATCATTTGTATAATCTATTGCCAATGCATCAACATATTGGTCTGGAGAAGAATTAACGGTATTACCAGAAGGAGTTATTTCATGGTACAAACGACTCCACCACATTAACATGCCAGACTCATCCATTGCAATTACAGCAGGCTCAAAATCAGGTTGCCCACCAGGAAGTACACTTTTGAAATTCATTCCTATATATAGGTTATTGTTTCTTTTGTCAATACAAATAGATTGTCCTCCATATACAGGAGTTGGAGATGCTGAATAGCCTGTATATCCTGGACTAGCATTTGTTGGGGAAGCTGGGTCACAAGGAGAATTAAATAAAACATCTAAAGGCCACTTGCCTTTTTTTGTTCCTCCATTTTCATCAGCAATGACAGCATTGTAATCTGCCAAAGTCCATGATCGCAAGTCGCATCTTCCCCACATTTTTAGAACAATTCCACTATAAGCAACCGATTTAATTCCACCAAGTGGATTTGCTGAAGCAGGAGTTCCTTTCCATTCTTTTCCATCTTTTAGCCAGTGGGTTCTCCAATTATTGACTACTGTTGGTTGTCCATTTTGATCTAGACAATATACTGCACTCCAGTCATATCCATAGGCTTGACCTGATATGTAAAATACTCTTCCATCATTAGTAACATCCCATGGATGATTTTCTTTAGGAACTGATTTTGCCCAAACTGATTTGAACCACGAAAGTGAAGAAGGTACACCATTAACAAAGTTATTATCAAGTTTAGCAATAATATATCCTCCCTCTTTAGAGTCCGTATCAGAAGTATTGCAACTAATGTACAAACCCCCTGTTGGTTTATAAGGTTGAGAATTGGTTTTCATAAACCGAATATCTTCAACAGCTCCTTGTGGAAAATGTAGGACTTGCAGTACAGTTTGTAAGTCAGATGATAAATGTAAAATAAAGCCATACCGATTTGTTCCTAATGAATTTGGAATTGTTCCATTATAAGTCAATTGAATTTTAGGAACTCCATTAGCAATCCAATTTAGATTATCAGCATAGCCACAAACCAAGAATGTTCCATCAGTAATTTGTGTTATATCATAGAATGTTTCTTTTCCAGTACCACCTGCATAGGTTACAATATCATTTTGTGCCTGTAAAAAATTGGCAGCAAGCACGAATAAAAATAATAGTGTTGTTTTTAGTATTACAATTATTTTTTGCATTTTAGTTTTATTAAAATAATTAAAAAAAATTAATGTTTTTTTTTTGACATAATAGAGCTATCAAAAAAGATAGCTCTATTGGTAATAGTTATTCTATTTTTATTATTCAATAATAATTTTCTTTACAATTACTTCTTTTCCATTATAGATTTTTAGAAAATAAACTCCTGAAGCTAAGCCTTGAATATTCATTTCAAAGGTATTATTACCTTTTATAGTAGAATAGTTGGTTTTCTTTACCGTTTGTGATAGAGAAGAAAGCAATTCTATTGTTACCTCATTTTGCTCTATCTTATCTACACGAACATAAAGAATGTCTTTTGCAGGATTCGGATAAGCAGTAATAGTAGTTTCACTATTTTTAGTTACGTTTCTAGTAGCTACTTTTGCAATAGGGGAGAAAGCAGGATATAAAGCTGTTTGAGGTATAATTTGCTTTGGTTGAATTGCACTTGACCAACTTAATTTAGCAGTTGCATCTCCTGTATTCTCAAAATACTCTAGTTTTATGCTATATTTTTGTCCTGCATTTAAGGTAATTGTGCCTGTGTATTCTGTAGCACTTTGGTTATTCCATTTGTTGATTAATAATGCATCATTTACCCAAAGACGAACCCCATCATCAGTAGTAGTATAAAAAGTATATGTTCCAGTATAAGCAGGTTTAATTTGTCCTGTCCAACGAGCCGAAAAAGTGTTAGCTCCTATACTTGATGAAGGCGAACTATTGCCCCAATTGAAATTTACAGTAGCATCTGTTCTGCTAATTGATGTGCCTGTAAAATCCATATTATCATAATAAGTGGCTTGAAGTCCTGTTCCTGCTTCTTCAGGAGTGGTAAAGCTATTAGGGTAAGAAAAATCTGAAACTACATTACCGTTTTTAGCAGAAATTCTGTAACGATATTCTTTATTAGGAGAAAGTGTTGGGTCGGTAAAAGAAGTAATATCTACACCAACACTTTGAAGAAATTCATAATTACCTCCATCAGTAACTGATCTTCTATCAATAATAAATTCAGCTTCATTATTTGAATTGTCATTCCAAGTTAAAGTAGCTTGATTAGTCTGAATATTGGTTACTGTAGCCCCTGAAGGTGCATTTATTGTAATAATTACTGCTGGTGTCTTAACATCTAAATAAATAAATGTTGATTGAGTTGTACTATTTTTTGCTGATAATCGGTACTTATAATCTTTAGAAGGTAGAAGTGTTGGGTCGGTAAAAGAAGTAACATCTGTACCCACACTTTGTACTAACGCATAATTTCCTCCATCTGTAACTGACCTTCTTTCAATGACAAACTCGGTTTCATTATTTGAATTATCATTCCAAGTTAAAGTAGCTTGTGTAGATTGAACGTTTGTAGCTGTAAATCCCGAAGGCGTATTTACAGGTGCAAAAGGAGTAACTACATTCAGATAAATGAAATCAGATTGCATCGTTGCATTTTTAGCAATTATTCTATAATTGTACGACGTGTTTGGTAACAAGTTCGTATCTGTAAAAGTAACTGCATCAGTAGGCAAAGTTTGGAGAAGAGAATAACTTTCGCCTGCTGTTACATTTCTTTTTTCTAGCACAAATTCAGTTTCATTATTTGAATTGTCTGTCCAGTTTAAAGTAACTTGTTTGGACTGCACATTTGTAGCTGTAAGACCTGAAGGTGAATTTACAGGGGCTGCTGGTGTAGTAACATCTGTATAAGTATATTCGGATTGAATGGTTGCATTTTTAGCTGATAATCTATATCTATATGAAGTAGATGGTGTTAAGGCTGCATCAAGCGTTGTTGTAACATCAATAGCTTCGATTTTTGCTACTTCATATTGTCCATTAGGTAATTCTCTACGTTCAAGTAAAAATTCAGTTTCATTGTTGGAATTATCTGTCCAATTAAAGGTAGCTTGTGTTGCTTGAACATTTGTAGCTGTAAATTGTGAGGGGGCAGCTATAGTTGTACCTCCTACATTACTCTCTGGAGTTCTATTAAACCATATTTCAAGATCATCCCAATATACATCTAGGATTTTGCCTTGGTCTTTAAATAACTTAGCCACTTTACCTTCCATGTATATTTTCATAGGATTCCATGCTGTCTGCCCATCTGGTGTATAACTGCTCGTAGCATTGGCTACTGTACGTGTAATTTTATCAACAATAACCGTTTTTTGTCCATCTACTGTAATAGCCATATAAATTCTTCCTGTATTGTTATCCCCCTCTTTAATATAAATTTCTTGAGTCATCCATTTTCCAAGTGGAACTTCAAAATTAGGATTTATATATTCCCATGTAGCTGGGTAAACATTTATAGGATCTCTAAACTTAGCACCAAATCTTAATTTTGATCCTGCTACATGATTTATCCTTGTTATTTCAAAATCAACTCGGGTTGATTTTCGTGCTTGTCCTCTTGGTACATCGTATGAAGGGTCATTCCAAAATTCTTGCAAAATAAACCACCCAAAATCTTCATCTTCAGCTTCTAGTATTGCAAGGTCGGGTGAGAAATAAATACGACATTTTTGATAATACTCTTTAATAAAACCACCCACAGGTGCTGCATTTTGATTTTGTAAATTATACTGTATGCGAGCTTTGTGTTCAATTTTATTGGTATATGAATTTGTTACTGTGATATGTTGATCAGTAATCCTAAAGCGCATTGCTTTATTATTAGTATTTTGGGGGTCTTTAACAATTCGTGCATTTCTTTGAGTAGTGTCACCTTGTTCATAAACAATTTCGCCATATCCAAAATAGGGATTATTAACAAGGTCATTTTCCCAATCACTAGGATTGGAAGAATTATTAGAACCTTTTATTTTCTCATGATTAGGCGTTCTAGGTTCAAGCCGTGTTGTACCCTCAAAGCCACTTTTAAAGATTAAAGTTTGAGCATGACTATTTGTATAAAATAGAGTAGTCATTAGCCATATACCTAGCGATACTATTTTATAGTAGCTAAGTTTTACCGTTGTAGGTTTTGAATTTTGAATGTTTGTGTTCATAATATTTGTATAGGAGCTTAAAGTATTCTTATAAGAATACGGGTGAAAAAAATGAATTATATAACATGATTTTTTCTTTACATTTCATTTAGTTATGGAAATAATATTTTTTTATTGATTATAAAAGATGTAGGCACAATTATTTATAAACTAAATTTTGTATTATAAAAATATTAATTAGGACTTTTTATTTTTGTAGGAATACAAAACACCTATTCTTCTTTTAGGAAAAATAAAAAATAATGGAAATAATAGAACCTAGTGAGTAAAATTAACAGCAACAACACCAGCACATAACCTTAGAAATGGTTTGTACAAAAGAATAATCAGCAGAAAGTAACGTAATAAAAGTTGCCTGTAAATGAGATGATGTTGAGTTGGCTGTTTGCTCAAATGTTAAGCTTGGTAGAGTCTGTATGAACATGATGGTTATGAATTTATATGTCCTAAATTCTTTTTGAATAAAATTCAAAAAGAAAAAATTTGATTTAGGCAGGAATTAGCACCTTGCTTATAGTATTAATTTATACTAAAATAATGGCAGGTTGCCAGTACATCATTGAGCCTGTTCTCTCTGTACTTCTTTATAAATCTCATACACTTTAGTAAATCAAAATTAAATCAGATTTAACTATGTGTAATTGAAATGTAATGCAAATATGAGTTTATGAAAAAGTATTTTTCCTTTGGTATTTGATAGTTTAATCAAAACCATTATTGCACTATAAGGATGTTTTATTAATTAATTATAATAATTAGTGTTATTAATTAATATTTCAAATATAGCGTTTTATAAAATCTTATCACTATTGTTTTTAAAAATTAACAAAATTTAATATTTACAAAAAATTTTCTTTACTTTAAAGAGTTAATAAAAAGACTGATTATTAGGATTTTGTGTGTTTTTGGGCAAAAGTAGAATAGAGTTGGACAGTTTTTTTTATATACAATCCAAAAATCAACTTGCTTGTATTATTAGATATTTAGAAGATACTTTTTTTTGTTTTCACGATATTTGAAATATTACACAGATTCTAATTTAGGAATAGAATTCTATTTTTAGTCTAAAACTTCTTGCAATTCAATTCCTTTTAAATTTGAATGCGCTGAAATAATTTCATTGATAAGTGCTACATGACTTGAGCCTAACAAAATCATAACTTTTTCATCTTCTTTTGTAATTTGTTTTTGCATAATAGAAAGCATATATAAATTTCTTCTGTACCATTCAGAAGCCAAATATGCTCCTACAAAATTATCTTTATTTCCAACTTTAGTAATTATTTGAGTATAAAGAGATAAGTCCTTTTGACGTAAAGCAGGACTATTATTGTAATAGAGAATTTCTTTAAGCGATTTTTGAGCATCAATTTGAGCATCAAAACCAGTCGAAAATTCTTGAATTACCTGCATAATTTCCTCTTGCAACTCTGTTTGATTATTTTCTTTCGCTACTTGCATCAAACTATCAAAAGGAAAATCTGTATTTGTGTAATCCATTGCATATACTTTTTTATGTCCTAATTTTTTGGCTGCACGAAAAGCAAGTTGAAAAATTTCGTTTTGTTTATAAAATTTAGAGAGTTTCGGATTATCAAAATACGTTCCTGCCAAATATAGAGTATACAAGGAATCTAGTTGTTCCTGTTCGTTGTATTCCCATTCTACAAAGATTTTTGAAGGATTATAGGCTTTGATTTTTTCAGAAATTTCTTCTAACTCTTTTTGGCTTTTCTCGCTTTCAATATCAAAACTTTTGGTTTTGGCAACATCAGCACCTGGATTATTAAAATGAAATGTTCCGAAAAGAAGCACTTCTATTGGTTTTTCTTGAGTAGTATTTTGAGCAATCGAAGAAAATGAAAAAAATAGCAGACAAATGGAGAGGGCAAAAAAAGTATTTTTCATAGTGTAGTAAAGTACTGAAGTATAGAAATAAAATTTATAAAATACACCATAATAGAGTTAAAAATTGAAAGAAGGTTGCATTACTTTTTTTAAATAAAAAAATCCATTCAAAAAATATCTTTCTTGAATGGATTTCAGCTTTTGCATATAATTGAAAATTATTTCAAAATTGCTCTAGAAATAACAAGTTTCTGAATTTCAGAAGTTCCTTCTCCAATCGTACACAATTTAGAATCTCTGTAATATTTTTCTACTGGAAAATCTTTTGTATATCCGTATCCACCAAAAATTTGTACAGCCTCAGAAGCTACTTTTACACACACTTCAGAAGCTACATATTTTGCCATTGCAGATTCTTTATTTACACTTTTTCCTTTATTTTTAAGATCAGCAGCTTGTCTTGTCAAAAGTTCGGCAGTTTCTACATCAGTAGCCATTTCTGCTAATTTAAACGCAATCGCTTGGAAGTTTGCAATCGGTTGATTGAACTGCTCACGTTCTTTTGAATAAACAATCGAATGACGTAAAGCACCTTTTGCAATTCCCAAACTAAGGGCAGCAATCGAAATACGTCCACCATCTAATACTTTTAAAGACTGAACAAATCCTTCGCCTACTTTTCCCAAAATATTATCTTTATGAACTCTACAATTATCAAAAACGAGTTCAGCCGTTTCAGAAAGACGCATTCCTAATTTGTCTTCTTTACGTCCACCTGAAAAACCTTCTGTTGTTTTTTCGATAACAAAAGCAGTCATTCCGTGAGAATCGCCTATTTCTCCAGTGCGAACAATTACAACAGCAATATCGCCACTTTTACCATGAGTAATAAAGTTTTTTGTTCCATTAATTACCCAATAATCGCCATCTTGAACAGCAGTTGTACGCATATTTCCTGCATCCGAACCTGTGTTGGCTTCTGTCAAGCCCCATGCACCAATCCATTCTGCTGTTGCTAATTTTGGCAACCAACGCTTTTTTTGTTCTTCGTTTCCAAACTGTAAAATATGACCTGTACAAAGTGAATTGTGAGCAGCCATTGAAAGACCAATTGAAGGGTCGATAACGGCAAGTTCTGAAATTGCAGTTACATACTCTTGATAACCAAAACCACTTCCTCCATACTCTTCTGGAACTAAAACGCCCATTAAACCCAAATTTCCTAATTCCTTCATTACATCAACAGGAAAATGTTGGTCGTCGTCCCATTTATTACGGTTTGGAGTGATAGCACGCTCTCCAAAATCTTGTACCATTTTGGCAATCATTTGAAGCGTTTCATTTGTATTTGTTTGTGTAGGTGTCGCTACTGACATATATTTATTATTTATGGTTGTTTTTTATTGATTCTTTTAAGGCTCAAGTTACAATTTTTTTGCGAATTTTTTGATAGTGAAATTCGAAATTATGTAGTTCTATTATCAAATATTTGTTGCTTGTACAAAAGAATGTGGTTTTTTGTTTTAAGCAACTGATTTTTTTTGCTTATAATAAACCTTATCACAGTTTGTATTAAGGTAGTTCAGGCTTCCAGTCTGAACATCAAAAACAGTATTTTATCAAATTCAACAGTCTGGAAGACTGTTATACAACAATAACCATGATAACCTTTAATTTTTACCTTTTTAATTTAGAATCATATTCCATCTGTTCGACTTTATCTTTATCTTCCTTACTTCCATAATCACTTCCCTCCACAGGCAGAGGAGGAAAAGCATTGAGTTGTCGCCATAACTCATACCAAATTGGTACTTCATTGAGCATTGCCCAACCATAAACACCACTTCCTACACGCAAAGCAGCAGGCCAATCTTCTTCAGCTTGTGTATCAGGTACAACCAAAACACGATATTTATTTTTTGTGTTGATATAATCAATGACTGCTATTTTTCCACCAAAAGTACCTACTGTAGCTGATTCCCAACCCGAAAAAACCAGCGAAGGCCAACCATCAAATTGCAAACGGACATGTGTTCCACGTTGAAGCAAAGGAACATCATTTGCAGAAACATACAGTTCTACTGCAAGTTGTGGGTTTTCAGGCATAATTGTAACAAGAGCTTGTCCTTCTTTTACAATTTCTCCAATTCCTGTAAGTAAAGACTTAACTACATAGCCAGACTGAGGAGCACGAATAATATAATTAGCCTTTCTGACCTCTACATTCGTAAGTTCGTTTTGAAGTTTGGTTAGTTTTTGTTCATTTTCATTTACATAAGCAAGAGTAGAACTTTTATCTGAAATAGCTTTTGCAATTTTACTCATATAAGAAGCTCTTTTTGATGAAACCTCTAAAACAGTATTGAGATATTCATTACGTGTGGTAGCCAATTTATTTTGTGCTGAATTGAGTTTTGCTGTTGCTTCTTTTGCTTTTAATTCTTTGTTTTCTAAATCAGTTTTGGAAGTAAGTCCTTTTTGAAATAATTCTTGTTCACGCTGATACTGATTTATAGCATTTTGATATTGTGTTTCGATAGCTACCAAATCAGCACTATCTATCGTAATTTTGTATTTGAGTTGTTCTACTTTGTTTCTTGCCTGATTTACTTCCAATTCCATAGCTGCTTGATCAGCTGCAATCTGTTGGTCTAATGCTCTTGCTTTATCTCCCAAAGAACCGATTGCGTCTCCTTGTGCATCTATCTGACTTGCCATTCTGTCTGTTAGATTGGGATCAAAATAATAATCTTTTACTTCTGAAATTCTAGCTATGGTATCTCCTGCATTAACAAACTGCCCTTCTTGAATATGCCATGCTTCTATTCGTCCACCTACAACAGGATATACTTTTTGAGGTCGGTCTTCTGGACGAAGTGCTGTAAGCTGCCCAAAACCTGCAATGTTTTGCTGCCAAGGAAGAAACAAAAATGCTATACCTGCCATAAAAATTCCTAACGACCAATAAGCAACTATTTTTCCATAACGAGGTGTTTGGAGAAGTTCGAAGACATAAAAATCTTCAAATAATCTATCGCCTTCTGGCATTGTGT
This sequence comes from Bernardetia sp. MNP-M8, assembly GCF_037126285.1. Classification (NCBI taxonomy): domain Bacteria; kingdom Pseudomonadati; phylum Bacteroidota; class Cytophagia; order Cytophagales; family Bernardetiaceae; genus Bernardetia; species Bernardetia sp. MNP-M8. The sequence continues at coordinate 712,044 of NZ_CP147012.1, read as the reverse complement.
TTTTTGAAATTCCTAACATAGTTTTTAAAGTGCAGTTTTTATATAAATCTGAATCTGTTGATGTAGATAAAAGTATTACTATCAAAGATAATAACTTTGCTTTTAATTTGTTGCATTCAATTATGAAAAATAGGTTTATTTTATCCTAATTTTTCTAAAAAATGATTTAAAGTAATTGTATAAACTACAAATAGAGCGATAGTGTTTTATAAAAAATAATTCAAATAAAAGTTTGTAAAACAGGTGTATATCAAAATTCAAGAGTGTGTTTGGGTATTTAAACCAAATTAAATTTTGAATTATCACTTTTTTAAGTTAAATTGGTATAGAAAAAGTTAAAAGCTGTTTTTCTCTACTCATTAATAATCTAAGTATAGAGTTAATTAATTAGAATTAATCAACTAAGAAAAGACACTACAAAAATATATAACCAAATTAACTTCACAATAATTTTTTATTTTTCACAAACTTAAACATCAAATCAGACTTATGAATTTTACACCAAAAAATACAGCAAGCGACAAAGATAAACTAGCATCTATTAAGGCTTATCCTTCAGTAACTCGTTATATGGCAACTAACTTAATTACTTTTAGTCCAGAGCAACCTGTTTCAGAAGTAATTAATATTTTTTTAGAAAAGAAAATTTCAGGTGCACCTGTACTCAATGAAAATCAAGAGCTAGTAGGAATTATCTCTGAAAAGGATTGTCTGCGTGTTATGATTGGTTCAGCCTATCATAATCAGCCTATAAGTATGGGAAAAGTAGCTGACTTTATGACACGAAACGTACAGACAGTTTCAGAAGATCAAGATGTTTTGGATATTGCACAAGCGTTTTTGAATACACCTATTCGTCGTTTTCCAGTTCTTAATAAGCAAGGAAAAGTAATAGGACAGGTTAGCCGTAGAGATATTTTGAGAGCTGCTGATATTATAGAATCCACAACGTGGTAAAATAAATACACTCATGGATTTATAAAACAACCTATTTTTATTTTTTTGGAAATAGGTTTTTTGAGCTACAATTTTTAAACTTTATATCCCAAATAATGTAGTATGAGTAATAAAAAAGAATATTCAAATGGAGAACTGACGATAATTTGGCAAGCTCATAAATGCACACACGCTGCCGAATGTGTAAAAGCATTACCCAATGTTTATAAACCAAAAGAAAAACCTTGGATAACTATAGAAAATGCTACAACAGCAGAATTACAAGCTCAAATTAGTAAATGTCCGTCTGGAGCTTTGACCTATAAACTCAATCAATAAATTTAAAATGTCAACAACCAAAGCAATTAAAGAAGTAAAATATGTAATCCCTGCCGTAGATATAAATATGGGAGGGATTATTTTAAAACAAGCCCTACCTACTCAAAGAATCAATCAAATAGATCCTTTTTTATTATTACATCATGCCAGTTTTGAGTATCGTGATGATGCGCCAGCTATCCATCAAGGTATTGATCCTCACCCACATAGAGGCTTTAGTCCAGTAACATTTATTATTGAAGGCGAAGTTCATCACAGAGACAGTCGTGGTAATAATCAAATTGCTAAAAAAGGCGAAGTTCAATGGATGCACGCAGGTGCAGGAATTGTACACAGTGAACGCCCTTCAAAAGAATTAGCAGAAAGAAATGGTAAACAAGAAATTATTCAGCTTTGGATAAATTCTCCTGCAAACAGAAAAATGCAACCTCCTAGCTATCAATATATTCCTGAAAATGAAATTCCTTTCTTTTGGTCACTAGATAAAACTATTCAAAACAAAATTATTGCAGGAAATTATGAAATTATAGAAGAGAATAAACTGAAAACTCTGAAAGGCAAAATAAAAACAGAAAGCGAATTACTTATCCTTTGGAGCAAAGCAGAAAATAAAGGTTCTCAAATTATATCTATTCCAAAGCAAATGAATGCTATGATTTATGTTGTGAGTGGAGAAATGAGAATAAAAGGATATGGAAAAGTAGAGGAAAAAGAATTGATTGCTTTTGAGTTAGAGAATGAAAATATAGAAATGGATATTGATGCAAAAGCAGAATTTTTAGTTTTGTGTGGCACACCAATAAATGAAAAAATAACACAACATGGACCTTTTGTAATGAATACCCAAACACAGATTATGGAAGCTATGAGAGATTATCAAATGGGAAAAATGGGAGTTTTGATTGAAGAAAAATAAAATTCTGTATTTGTAAAGAAGAAGGAAAAATATAATCTTTAATAGATTTTTGAGTTAGATATATAAAACAAGATTTGAAATAATACAGAAAATGAATTTAGAGTTATTCTTTAACAAACCTTCGTTATCCAATTTTGATGGACAAAATCATAAAAATACATGGTTTGAAATTCTGACAGGTAATTTTTCGGCTAATTTTTCGTGGCAAGATGCCGAAATTGCTATTATTGGAGTAGATGATGCAACGGGTTCAGAAAATAAATCTATGCTTAATGCTGCTGATGCTGTTCGTCAAAAATTATATCGTTTACAAAAAGGACGAGCGCATAAATATAGTATTGTAGATTTAGGAAATTTGAGATTGACAGAAGATGAAACTCAAACAAAGGAACGTTTGGCTGAAGTTTGTTATAGACTTTTACAAAAAAATGTTTTGCCAATTATCATTGGAGGAAGTCATGATTTGACTTTGGCACAATATGAAGCCTACAAGCCATTAGATAAAATGCTTTCGCTGTTGTGTGTTGATGCTAAGATTGATTTGGATACAAATAGTAGTTCTTTGGCAGATAGTTTTATGGATAAAATCTTAAAATTACAGCCCAATTATTTATTCAATATTACACATTTGGCAAGTCAAGAATATTTGATTCCATTAGATTTTATAAAATTATATCAAAAACTAAATTTTGATATTGTCGGAGTTGGAAAAATTAGAGACAAACCTGAAGAAGTAGAACCACTTGTCAGAACAGCAGATTTACTAAGTTTTGATTTGAGTGCCATTCGTGCAGCAGATGCAGCAGGAAACAAATTAGCCCAACCTTTCGGACTTTCAGCAGAAGAAGCAACACGAATTTGTTGGTATGCAGGAAATAATGTTCAAATGACTTCGATAGGTTTTTACGAATATAATCCTGATTTGGATGTGTATGGACATACAGCAAGTATTATTTCGACAATGATTTGGTATTTTGTAGAAGGATTTTATAATCGTCAAGCTGAATATGATTTCGGAAGTCCTTTTTATATAAAATATCTTGTTCCGATGGGAGGAAAAACTGATTTTATGATGGTTTTTTACAAAAGTAAGCTGACTGATAAGTGGTGGCTAGAAGTTCCTGCGCCTCATTTTGAAGAAAATAATGAAGAAAATCCGTATCATCGTCCTTCCATTATTCCCTGTAGTTATAATGATTATCAACAAGCAAATAGAGGCGAAATGCCAGAACGTTGGATTAAAATGTACAATCGTTTGTTTTAAGTTTTTGAATATCTAAACAACTTGAAAATAGTAGTTGTTGATCACTTTATTTTTGGTTATTTTTGAGATACAATTCTTCTTAATTAAATAGAAATTTGTCATCTCAATAAAAAAATGTTCCTTACTTTACTTATCAATATTATGTATGATAAAGACTATAATAAACTTCCTTCAAGAAGAACACCAGATCCAAAACCAATAGGAGATGCATTGAAAGCATTTTTAGATGCTCAGAAGTGGAATGTGAAATATGAAAGTAACAGATTAAAAGTAGATTGGGCAAAAATTGTGGGCGAGTTTGTAGCACAGCAAACTGAAAAAGTAGAAATTAGAAATAAAAAAATATTTATTCGTGTTTCTCAACCTACTTTGAGATATGAATTATTGATGCAAAAAACGTCTATTATTTATCGTGTCAATTCTCATTTTGGAAAAAGAATGATAGAAGATGTAGTGCTACTCTGATTTATACTGTTTAGTACACTGTAAAATAAGTTTATTTGCATTTTTAATATCGTCGGTGGGGATAATAGCCGTAATGTTAAAATTTATTTGTCTTCCTGTTCTGTAGGAACTACATATTGGTAGGATTTCTCCTACGGAGTAAATGAATTTTAATTTTTCTGTTTTTATCTACCAATATGAAACTCCAAACAGAGTGCTAAATTTCTTAATGCTCTTATCGCTATGGCAGGGACACCAACAATGGCAGAATTATAAATTGAACAGGATTTTAATCCTGTTTTACATGTTTTGTACCTCTAGTAAAAGACAAAAAACGAATAAAAAACCTCAGAAGAAAAGATTTTTAGAAAAAATAAAGTTTATAAAACCTTTATCTCAATTTTTTGTTATATTTTTGCAGTATAAAATTATTTAGACTAATTACAAACAAGACGTTTTATAAAACCCTAAGGTTTTTTAAAACTCATTAGAGTCTAGAATTATATAATTAGCATTATCGAAACTGCTACTTACTTCAAAAAAATTATGGCAGAAGCAAAACAAACCGAGCAAGAACTTTTAGAAGACATCACAAATTCGGAATACAAATACGGATTTGTTTCAAATATAGAATCAGATAAAGCAATCAAAGGACTAACAGAAGACACCGTTCGATTCATTTCTGAAAAGAAAAATGAACCTGAATGGCTTTTAGAATGGCGTTTGGAGGCTTTCAGAAAATGGCAAACCATGCCAACTCCCAAATGGGCAAACTTAAATATTCCTGAAATAGATTTTCAAGAAATTATTTATTATGCTGCTCCTAAAAAGAAAGCACAAGTAAACAGTCTTGACGAAATAGATCCAGAACTTTTAGCAACCTTTGATAAATTAGGAATTTCTTTGACAGAACAAAAACGTCTTTCAGGAATTGCTGTTGATGTAGTTATGGATAGTGTTTCAGTAGCTACTACTTTCAAATCTAAACTAGCAGAATTAGGAATTATTTTCTGTTCGTTTAGTGAAGCTGTGCAAGAACACCCAGAACTTATCAAAAAATACTTAGGTTCAGTTGTTCCTGTGAGTGATAATTATTTCTCTGCTCTCAATTCGGCTGTTTTTAGTGATGGTTCATTTTGTTATATTCCTAAAGGTGTTCGTTCGCCAATGGAATTATCAACCTATTTTAGAATAAATGAAGCAAATACAGGACAGTTTGAAAGAACTTTAATTGTTGCAGAAGAAGGCTCTTATGTCAGTTATTTGGAAGGTTGTACTGCTCCTCAAAGAGATGAAAACCAACTTCATGCTGCAGTAGTAGAGATTTTTGCACACAAGAAATCAGAAGTAAAATACTCAACGGTTCAAAACTGGTATCCAGGAGACAAAAATGGAAAAGGAGGAATTTATAACTTTGTAACCAAACGAGGAATTTGTTTTGGCGATGATTCAAAAATTTCTTGGACACAGGTAGAAACTGGTTCGGCAATTACATGGAAATATCCATCTTGTATCTTGAAAGGTGATAACTCAATGGGAGAATTTTATTCTGTTGCTGTTACTAAAAATTATCAACAAGCAGATACAGGTACAAAAATGATTCACATCGGCAAAAATACAAGAAGTCGTATTGTTTCAAAAGGTATTTCGGCAGGACATAGCCAAAATTCGTATCGTGGTTCGGTAGATATTATGAAACGAGCAACCAATGCACGTAATTTCTCTCAGTGTGACTCACTTTTGATTGGTGACCAATGTGGAGCGCATACTTTTCCTTATATTAATGCTGAAAATAGTAGCGCACAAATAGAACATGAAGCTACAACTTCAAAAATCGGAGAAGATCAGATTTTCTATTGTAACCAAAGAGGAATTGATTCTGAAAAAGCTGTTGCACTTATTGTAAACGGCTACTGTAAAGAAGTTTTAAATAAATTACCAATGGAATTTGCTGTAGAAGCACAGAAATTACTTGCTCTTTCTTTAGAAGGAAGTGTAGGATAATTTTTAATAAAATAAGATTTAGAAAAAAGTCTATTTCAAACAAAAAAATGTTTGGAATAGACTTTTTCAATTTATCAAGATAAATAATATGAGATAAAATAGTCAAAACTATTTACTTAATAAGGTTAGTTACATCTTGGAACAGGACAAAAAGAAAAATGCCGTTGTTGGTGTTTTAGCGACAGCGACACCAACAACCACAAACTGTACTGACACTTATGAAAGTGTCTGACAGTTATTTTTATTAGATAATTAATTAGAAGCTGTATTAAATAATTTTTATAAGAAAACCTTGCATCTTGGAATAATTATATTAATAAATAGGTAGAAAATGATTTCAATGAAATGAATATATCTTAAAATAATTCATTTTGTTATTATATTAAGATAATTAACTAATCTATTGTTTATAAATTATTAACAAATAGTTTAGGAATTATTAAAACAATCTAAGGAAGTAGCTTGTTATGACAGCTGATTAATTCAATCAATTAATTTTATTTAAAACTAAAACAAACCCTATTATGAAAAATTATTGGAAAACTGCAATGTGGAGCATGGCTCTTATTTTATTCACATTTATGGCTGCTAGTTGTGGCGATGATGATGAGGACGAAGCTCCTGCTCTAAGAAGTAAAGTTTATACACTTGCAAGTGCAGATACTACTGGTTTAACTAACGTAACTGGAACAGTTACTTTTGATGAAGTGGATGCTTCAAAAACAACTGTAACTATTGATCTTGTAAATGCACCTGCTGGTGGAGTTCATCCTGCACATATTCATGATGGAGAAAAAACAACTAATGGTCCAGTAGCATTTGCCCTTACTGAAGTTGTTAATTCTAAAAGTGTAAGTACAGTAACTCAAAGTTATGATCAATTGATTAACTATGATGGTTATGTAAATGTACATCTTAGTGCAGATAGTTTAGATGTAATTATCGCTAATACTAACATCGGCTCAAACGAATAAAACATCTCCTGAATACCAATATAATTAATTGAGTATTCATTCAAAGCAAATTACTTTGAGAGCAATTTTATTTTAAAGTTTTTTATTTTTAATAGAAAATTCTAAAATAGGATTGCTTTTTTTAGTGCAAAATTTGAAATCACTATAACAATTTGCTTTATCAAAAGTTACTATAAGTAGAAATACAATTTTTTAATCTCTAATTTTTTAAACTATAAATACTATGAGTCAAGAATCAAATAAAAAAGCTGTTGATGGGTTAAATGAACTTATCGAAAAAAATTATGATGCTGAAAAAGGCTATAAAGAAGCTGTTACAGACGTAGAAAATCACGAACTTAAAGATTTCTTTACAAAATCAGTACAACAGCGTTACGAATTTGGACATGAACTAAAAGCTGAAATAGCAAAACTAGGAGGAACTCCAGAAAAAGGCTCAAGTGTTACAGGTACATTACACCGTATTTGGATAAACTTAAAAGCAATGGTAACTACTCATGATGTAGCAGCTGTAATTAATGAATGTGAGCGAGGAGAAGAAGCTGCCATCGCAGATTATGAAAAAATCTTGAAGATGGACGAAATGCCAATGGATGCAAAAACAGTTATTCATAAGCATTTGCAGCAAATTCGCTCTTCACTAGAGCATTTAGAAGAATTGAAAAAACGTTTTGCTACTGCATAGTTTGTAAGCATTATCAAACATTTTTAAACAAGAAAGCCAATTATTCTTAGCGAGTAATTGGCTTTTTGTTATATATCTTCTCACTACTTAATTTGATTTTATTCTCTAACAATTTTCAAATAAGTAGTGGTTTTTGTGCCAATAGGTGTGATTTCGACAAAATACATTCCTTTTTTCCACTTACTTGCAGCAATTCGAAAAGAATGAGTAACCTCTGCTTTATAAATTATTTTACCTAAAGCATCACGAATAGCAACCTCATATCTACCATTTGGAATCTTAAGGAAATAGTTTTCATTACTTGGATTTGGATAAATTTTCATGTTTTCTTTTCCTTCTTCCTCATTCGTTAAAACGGGACTATCACAAGATAAATTAGATATTCTCCCCCAAAGCTGATTATCAAAAGAAGAAATAGCGTTGAGCTGATCAGATTCTGCACTATTTCCAACTCGTACCACAACTAAACCCTGACTTGGTACAACATAAATTTTTTGATCGTTTGCTCCTAAGGCTGCAATCATATCAGAAGGTGCATTTGGAATAATAGAGCCTTCAAAAATTCTATCAGAAGAAGGAAGTTTATAAGTATCTTTTCCATTGAGCCACCATAAATATCCATAAGCAGGATTAAGAAGTTGAGAAGTATTTGTCATTTGTTCAAAATACATGGCATCATTCAAAACAGGGTTATTTTCCCATTTACCTTTATTGAGAATTAAAAGACCAAAACGAGCCATACTACGAGGTTTAGAAAACAAAATATAGTTCAGAAAAGCTCCTGTAATTCCTGTTTTACGAGTTACTCGTTCGGCAAAATACTGATTTATTGGTTTTCCTGTTGCGCTATCTAAAACATCTTGCAAAAGACGATAAGGAGCAGAATAATAGTACCAATAGGTATCAGGTTCTGATCTGTAAGTAAAACAGTCAGGAGAGTAACAGGTATTTGTTCCTGCATCAGTTGGAGGATTAAGTCCTGTTGTCATCGTCATTTGATGACGAATGGTAATTTTGTCTTCTTGTTCTTTTGTCAAACTTGTCCAACCTTCACCCAAATAGGTTGATGTTTTTTTGTTAATATCCAAAAGACTAGAACGCTGTGCAATCCCAACAAGAGTGGCTACCATTGATTTGCCTGCCGATGCCCAATACCACACACTATCTTGTGAAAATGTTCCAAAATACTTTTCTAAAACAATTTTGCCATCCTTCAAGACAATAAAACCTTTTGTGTTTTTTTCTTCTAAAAATGTGTATAAGCTATCGATGCGCTCATCGCACCACTCTAAATCTGAGCTTGCTGTTGTTTCCCAGTTATTATCTTCAGTTTCTACAAGGGGAGGAAAATATAAATTTTGTGCTTGTATAAAGTCAATGGGACTAAATAGAAAAAGAGTTAATAAAATAGGTACTATAAAAATATGTGTAAAAATAGATTGCATAAGTTTTAAAAAATTAAGCGAAATAGGAAATAATTTTTTATTTGGATACGATTTTTCTAATAAATTTTTAACTAGTAATTATTGCATTATAAAGGGTATAAAAGTATTTTATTATAAACTGCTTTAGTAACGTTATATGTTATCAACACTTTATAAAACGAGATGAAATACTATATTGGTAAGACCAATGGACTCTATAAGTTTAAAATTAGTTAAAAGGGGTTTGAAAATTAAAAAGATTATTGATTTTTTACTAAAAATTAAAAATAAATTCAGAATTTGTAGATAATTAGTCCTTTTTAAGAAACCAAACCAAGATGTTTTCCGTTCTATTAATACAATAAGATGCTAATTAGTTAATAATCAATGAGTTATATTTTTTTGATTTGCTTTTTATCATTATATTGTCAAAAGAATTTTTTTCAAAGATAGTTTTAGGGATTCTTTGGAAAACAGAAATTCAAAGTTTTGAAAACGTGGAAATAATATGAGAATATATAGTTTTAAAAAAATGCTTATTTACCTTTTTTCATAGTTTCAATGTTTTCATATCAATAGGGTTAAGTTGTAAGTTGAAAAGAGTCCGATAAGTTATCGGACTTTTTTTTATGTAAACTTATTATTGACACTATCTGTTTCAGTTATTGAGTCTAAAAAACAAAACATATTTATATATCAATTATTTCACTACACTAATCACTATTTTATGGCTGCTTTAATGATGATATTTGCCTTTGCTTGTTCAGTTTTTCTTATTGGAGTGCTTACAAAAGTTGCTTTTTTCAATACTAAATCAATTACTAATAAAGAAAAAGAGGAAGTAGAAGAGTTAAAACAACGTAATCATGAACTAGAAATGCGCATGGAAACATTAGAAACCATTGTTACAAGCATTGACCCAGAGCTTTTGGGAGGACTTTTAGAAATGAATTCTCCTAAAAAACGAGTTCCTAAAAATGTAAGAGATAAAATTGATAAAATAAAGAAGAGATAGTCTTATTTTTGTGTAAAATTCTATTTATCTTCAACTAATTTTTAAAAAAAATATGATAGTTTCCGTCGAAATAAGTGTTTATCCACTTACAGAAAATTATAAACCAACTGTAAAGAGCTTTATTAGAAAAATTTCTGAAAACTCAGCTCTAAAAATAAAAGTAAATGGCATCAGTACACAAGTTTTTGGAGAGCTAAGTGAAGTTATGCCAACTCTAGAAAAGGCAATTCAATCTTGTTTTGAAACTCAAAAAGCATCTGTTGTAATAAAGTTTTTAGGAACAGATTTAAGTGAATACGAATATAAAGGATAAGTAATACCGTCTTCTAAAATTAAAGAGCAAATACTATATCTTTCTATTTAAAAAAGTCTTTATTCTTTGTTGAATAAAGACTTTTTAATTTTCTACTAATAAGAATCAAATATTTTTTAGAAAAATACAGTACAGTCAGGCTGTTTTTTCTGTAAAGCATTTGCAGCAGCTTCTGTCACTTTTGTATCTTCACAATAAACAATTGAAAGCGTACTTGCTCTGCTAAGAGGAGAAAGATCTGAAACTTCTGTTTTTGCAAAAACTATTTCTCTAAGTTTTAAAAGATTAGAAAGAGGAGCAAGACTTGAAACTTTTGTTTCTGAAAAAGTAAGTTCTCCTAAATTAGTAAGGTCTTTTAGTGGAGCAAGACTAGCTACTTTTGTACGAGCCATATAAAGCACTTCTAAAGATTTGATGTATTTCAATGGAAAAATATTGCTAACAGGTGTATTTGAAAAATCTAATACTCTAAGTTTACGCATTCCACTAAGAGGAGCAAGATTAGAAATACGAGTTTCATAACAATCTAAACGGCTCAGTCCTGTCATCGAACGTAAAGGTTCTAAATCACTTATTCCTGTGCTTGAACAGTCCAACTCTTTAAGTCCTACAATATTTCTCAATGGATCTAAAGAAGAAATTCCTGAATTTCCATCACACCAAAGAATTTTTAGATTCTTAAGGTCTGCTAAAGGTTCTAATGTGCTTAATCCACTATCTTTACAATCAAGTTTTTCGGCAGCATAAATTTTACTTAGTTCGGCAGTTGAAGGAGAAGCACTAATACCGAATTTAGTCATAAAAACATTTTTCCAGTTTTTATCTAAAGAGTTCCACCAACTTGTTGAGAGTTGTGCATTAGCTTGTGTAGTCATCAGAAAACATACACCACAAAAAATGCTTATACGAAATAGAGAAAGCAATTTTTTCATAAATAATTTCATTTTGAGATTCTTAAAAGAGAATGAATAAAGTTGTTACATACAACCAAAATAAGTTTGAATATAAATAGTACGATTGAAAATTGATTAATTAACCTTAATCAAAGACAATGCTAAAGTTCATATATTTAAAAATAGCATATAAATAACCAAAAAGTTATCTACCAACTATATTCTTAGTCTGCAATTATTATGCAAAAAGATTTTTTGGAAAGAAATGTGTTCAAGAGTTTATGATATTAAACAAAATTGATTAGGTCATAGATAAAGTAAAATATATTTAGTTTTTCAATGCAAGGTTCATAAAGAAACACTGAGAATATATTTTGCTATACATAAGGAAGTGATAATTCTGCTTACTTATTTAAGTTGTTCTAAATCTCAAGTGGTTTGATTATAAATGAAAAAGACTTTGCCAATCTAGTTTAGCAAAGTCTATATAATTTTTTTATGTAAAAATAAATTCAATTTCTTCGTAATATTTTTATGTTGTCAGACGAGCAATTTGTTGTGCTTCTTCCCAGTCTTCAAAGTTTTTAATATCGTCACTCAAAGAACCAATTGTCCAAGAAATAAGTGCAAAGTCGTCCATCATTCCAATAAAAGGAATAAAATCGGGAACTAAATCTAATGGAGAAACCAAATAAATAATGGTTGCTGTTGCTTTTACTAAAGAACCCCAAGGAAAATCTTTGTATTCTTTTTTATAAAGCGCACGAATTAAACGTAAAAGTGTTTTGAACTTATCTTTTACTTCTTGACTCATAGGTCGCTCATTTTCTTTATTATTAAAATGAGTATAAGCTTTATTTATTAGGGCAAACATTTTGTTTCTACTTGCAATTACTTTAATTGCTTTTTTAGTAGCTACTTTATAGAATTTAGATTTTTCAACTTGTTCTTCTGCTTCAATCTGAGAATTAGGAGTAACTATTGGATTTTTTTGTTGTATAAAATCTTCTTCTGTAAAGTTAGTAGGACTTTCTTTTGGTGTATTTGACATATATTATAGTTTAGATTAAAAAATATATAAATAAAGGTATATATCTAAATAACTCAAAACTACCTTAAAGAGTTTTCAATAAAATTTTTTAAAACATCTGTATATATTTTATGAGTACCCTTATAAGGAACTAAATTTGGAGTAATACCTAAATTTTCTAATTTCATAAGGCTTGTTTTCAATCCTTCTTCACTTATAAACTCGTCTTTATCTCCATAAAAAAGAGTTATTTTATCTTTCATCTTTTTATAAAAAATAGAACCTATATCGTGAGCTATCATTCCTCCCCATACTAAAAACTCAGAAATTTCAAATTTGGTATGAGCAATCCAACGACTTGCTGTAGCAGCTCCTTGTGAAAATCCTAAAACAATTATTTTTTTCTCTGTTGTATCAATACTAGCAATATCATTCAATTCGCTATTCATTAAACTCTCTAAGTAATGCAAGTTATTTTCTATGTCTAATTCTCTATCATGTTTGGTCATCCAGTTTGCGCCTACTCTTCCTGTAAAACTCTCTAAATAAGCTGTTGAAAGTCCTTGAGGTGCAATAATATAATGCTGTTCAGGATTATATTTAGAATTTAAGCCTTCAAATTTTTTTATAAAATATTCAGCTAATTGTCCGTATCCATGAAAGACTATCCAAATGTACTCTGTCTTATTAGATAAACTTCCAAAAGTCAGATATCTAGCTTGATGTGAAAAAGAGATTGTTTTTTTTGTCATGATTATAATTTGTAAAACATAAAAAAGAGCAAAAGATGTATTCTTTTGCTCTGTAAAGCTTTAGTTGACTAATATAATTAGTAGACTTTTTTCTATATAATTAGTGAGTTTTAACGACGGAAACCTAACACTGCAGCTCCACAATAACTATTTGAATCTTTAAAGGTAAAACTCAAATAATAAATACCTGTTGAAGCACATTTGAAAACAAGACCATCATAATACTTGTTGTTAAGGTAACTAGTTGCTAGCTGTGAACGACGAGAGTCATAAAGAGTAGCAATAAGACCATTTGGACCTCCATCTTTACCAGCCATACGAATCATATAATCTGTACCTTTACTAAATACACAAGTATATTCGATTTTTTTACGGCTTCCACCTTTACCGTCAATACGGTAGCTCTTTACGAAAGTATAACCTGGAGCGAGCTTTTTGAGCGCAAGGTTGTTATAAAGGTCAGTATTACATTGTGCTTGAGCGTCAGTAGCTGCAAATGCGACAAAGAAAAAAGCACAGAAAAGAATTAATAAATGTTTCATACGTTTTGCTTATTTGGACAAAAACTTGTTCAATTAGGAATTAGGAAATAGTATAATTAATGTAACAATTAGGTTAATAATGAGTGATGTTGCAAATACTTTTCCAAAAGTAAAAAAGATAGATAAAAATAAAGAAACGTTTCTCCCAACCTAAAATTATACTTAAATTATACCAAAGGTTTTGTTACATTTTAGAAGATTTCTAAAGGTAAAGATAAACTTTAATTTATCTTCAAACGATCAATAACTATTTATTGATTGTCATTTTTATTATACAAACGCTTCTTTAATGTGATATAATCAAAAAACCGTCCAATCTTAAATTTTATGTTGATTTCTTATTAAAATCAGCTTATTTGATATAATAAGGGGACTTTTTGATTATATTTTTATATCAAAAATTTAGGATAAAATTAATTACTAATAATTTTATTACGGATAGAAGCTACCAAACTATTGATAGATTGTACATCAGATTCAGATATATTGACAACTGTTTCTTTCGTATCTGTGATTACAATTTCACCATTTACTACTTCCATTTTTGGCTGTCCATCTTTTTCTACAATTTCTACATTTTCATATACTTTTTTGAGTTCTTCTAAATCAGCTATAAATCCACTAAAATTAGGTTTGTTTTTATAAACATTTAAGACTAAAAGAATGCGATTCAAAACAAGTTTTTGTTCTCCTATTTTTTCTTTAAGGTCTTCGTTACCACTTTCTTTAAAAACTAAAGAAGTTATATAATTAGCTTCTAACCAACCACCTGTAAGAATAAGAATACTCAAATACTCACGTTTTTGCTTACGAAGTTCAGTATTGATTTTTTCAAAATTCTGAGTTGTAAGTTGTAAAAGAGAATCTAAATCTTTGTTTGATTGAGTCAGTTTTTTAATAGTTGTGTAATCGAAAAATTGCCCAATATTAAGCCCATCAGCTAGTTTTTTGACAGAATTAAGATAATTTAAGGCATCTTGATTCTTTTCATAAATATTTGCATAACCCAAATCTGTACTATAAACTCCTAAATTAAGAGCTTTTTTATAGTTATTGGTATAGTTATCTACCAAATCAGGATTGCTCAAATTATCTTTATGATAATCTGTTCCCAAATCTTTTATTAGAATAGAAACCTCTAAAGGTGATGGAATGGATTGAATAATATCATTCATAACCCCTGGAGCTAAAATATCTTCATCAGTTCCTGTGTCAGTAGTTCCTGCATTAGCTTCTGTTGTTCCTGTTGTTTCTTCTTTTGGTTTGTCACCTCCACAAGAAGTAAGTGTGAAAAGACCAAAAGCAAGCACAAAAGCGATAAGTTGTAATTTTTTCATAGAAAGCATTTTTTTCTTAATTATAGAACTGGTATGAATAGAATAAACTAAATGTTTCATATAAGAGAATATTGACGTAATTGAAATAATTTTAATAATATGAATTTCGATAAACTAAATAGATTTAGCTCTAAAACGGAAATAATTAATTAAATAATAAACTAAATTAGTAAATCTATTAGAAAAATCAAGTAATAAATCAAAATTGTTTTAAAAGTTGTTTTGAGTTATTTTTTCTTTTTCCTCTTAAAGTTAATACTTCCAAGTACATCAATTAATTTTTTGAGTAACTCAAAATAAAGAGTAACAAGTAAGAAAATTGTCATTGCCCACATTACAAATACATTGAACCACATAGTATCAAAATAATTACCCAAGAATTGTTTCTCAGGGGCAAAGAAATGAGTACGATAATCTAAAGGTCCAGAAAGGTTATTTGGATTACGAACAGCAAAAATAGGGTCTGTTTGTTGTACCAAGAATCCATTTCCTTCTACATATTTATCCTTAATCATTTCATTTTTTACTTGTGATTCCAAATATTCATTGGTGTATTTATTTTTGAGTTCGACTACTGAAAGCTTGTTAGAAGGATCTTGTTCCATAGCATTTATGATACTGTCTTTTCGCTCTCCAGCCATCACAAATTTAGGAGTCAATACTTTCGAACGTATCATTTCTAAAACAGCTTTTAGTTTATCAGCCATTGCCCTATCAAATTCTATAATTTGAAGAGTTTTTTCTAAATCAATATTCAATAGCTTTTGCTCTTCGGAAGAGAGTTCTAAATCTTCTGACTGAATTTTCAAACGGTCAAGTATTTCATTTACCTTTTCACTTTCCCATTCGTGTTTGAGGAGTGCAATATCATTTTGAAGCAATACCATAACAGAATCAGCATTTTCATTTTGAGCACTTTCTGCATAATTTGCCGAACGGTCTAGAATTTCTTGCATTTTAGGAATCCAAAAATTAGCCTTGTGTTGATACTGACTAATCTCAAATTCGACATCAAAAATCTGCCTTTCAAAAGGATTATCTTTAAACTGTTCGACAGCTAAAGCCTCGTATGCCCAACGAGAAGCCATAAAGTCTGCAACAAGTGGAATACGACCCTTTTCTACAATAGAATTATTAAGCTGGTCGAACCTAAATATTGCGCCACTCAGAATCATTTGAGGAATCAAAAGCAGTGGAATCAAAATATAAACTGTAACAGCCGAATTAAAAGAAGCTGAAATATTAAGTCCTAAAGCATTGGCAAAGCAAGAAATAGTAAATAAAACTAGCCAATACTGCCAATACATGCCCTGAATTTCTAAAATAGTATTACCAATGAGTGCAAAAGTAAGTGTTTGAATAGCTGAAAGGGTAAATAAAATACCAACCTTTGAAGTCAAGTAACTCATTCTACTTAGATTCAAAAAGGATTCTCGCCTTTGAATTTTTCTATCCCGAATAATTTCCTCAGCACTGACTGTCAATCCCATAAAAAGAGCAACAATAATGGCAATTAACATATAAGCAGGAACGTTGTCATTGTATCTAAATACATACTCTTCGGCATCTTTTGCATTTTTGAAGCGCACAATTACCGAAAGTAAGAGAGCAAGTAAAGGAGCTTCCAACAGATTAATCATCATATACTGCGTATTACTAATCTTAGAGAGAAAATCTCTAGTAGTAAAAATAGCAGCTTGTTTTATCTTTGATGGAATACTTAATGAATTTGGTGGTGGCTCATTAACTGTTTCTACTGGCGTAATCGAATGTGTTTGTTTATAAAGGTCATTCCATTCAGCAGGTGCAATTTTTCTTACTCCTGTATATTCTCCATATTCATTAACTACTCGTGCTTCAATAATATTGAAGAGAAGTTCTGGTGTAACTGTTCCACAAGTCTGACATTGTCCATTATCACTTCCTACTTGATTAGTTGCACGTTTGAAATAGGCAATTGCTTCAACAGGATTTCCATAATAGATAGGATAACCACCTGTATCCAGCAAAATCATTTTATCAAACATCTTATAAATGTCTGATGAAGGCTGATGAATAACTACAAAAATTAGTTTTCCTTTAAGAGAAAGCTCTTTTAAAAGGTCAATTACATTTTCTGAATCTCTTGAAGAAAGTCCAGATGTCGGTTCATCCACAAACATAACAGCAGGTTCACGAATCAGCTCAAGAGCAATATTCAAACGTTTACGCTGACCTCCACTAATCATTTTATTAAGAACACTACCAACCGTAATATCTTTTATTCTATCTAATCCTAAACTTGCCAAAACCTCCATGACACGAGCATCAAGCTCTTCTTCACTAAGATTTTTGAAACAAAGTTTGGCATTATAATACAAGTTTTGATAAACACTAAGTTCTTCTATCAATAAATCATCTTGAGAAACGTAACCAATTACGCCCTCTACCATATCAGATTCTGTATGAAGGTTGAAACCATTTATACGTACTTCGCCTTTGTATGGACTTTCTAAACCAGCCAAAACATTGAGAAGTGTGGTTTTTCCTGCTCCACTGGCTCCCATTATACTAAGAAGTTTTCCTGGACCTTCTGCAATATTTACATTGCGAAGTCCGATAGTTCCATCTGGAAAACGAAAATCTAAATTAATAGCATTGAATGAAATTGGATTTTGTTGTGCTGTATCATTATAACGAGTAACTAAATCACTATAATAGAGAGGCGCACCTTTTGGTGTTTTGAAAACACTACCATTTGAGAAGAGAACAATTGTTCCTTTTTTGACAAGCTGACCATTTAAGAAAATCTCGTCATTTCCGTTGTATTTTGTAAAATATAATTCAACACTTTTAAGACGAATAAATACAATTTCTCCATCTAAAAGACCTGAATCAATAAATTTCTTTCTACTTTCTACTGGTGGAGCTTCTTCATCAAAAACCAAAAGATCTGGAGAATCAAACATTTGAGGAGAATCTGTCGATATGACAAAATTTTCCATTAGTTCATATTCTTCTTTTGGAATTCTAAATATTTCAGAAGCAGTTTGTATAATTTCTAATCTATGGCTACTAAAATTTCTGTCGACGGCAAGCATCTCCAAAATTTTAAAAGTAACAATAACTTTTTGCTTTTGAGCAAGTGTTTTATTGATATCTCTACATACTCTTAAAGTACGCATACTATCTTTCAACTGAATATTTCCACTATTTCCTCCTTCTGCTGCTTTTTTTGCTTTTCTTGCTGCTCTCTTTATTGCTCTAGCTTTATCTTTTTCTTGTTGCTCTATTTCTTCAGGTGTCTTTCCTTCTCTAATTATTACTATGTCCTCAGGATTTTCTGCTGTTGCTTCTGCACCTTTACCTTCTTCTCCATCTACTCCCGATTCTGCATACTGATCATAGAGTGCTACATATTCACTAAGCCTTTTTCTATCTAATTCTTGTTCGAAGAATCGAATAACAAAATTACGCTCAGCTTCAGATACACCACCGTCTTGTTTAGAAACAACTGCAAATAATTGGGTTAGGGCTTTTAGTATTTCTTCACTCATATTCTATTCTTTAGAAACAATTACGATTTGTTAAAACAGCGAAGCTAATTACAAATTAAAAATTACGAATTTAAATAGTGATTATTAGTGATTTGTAATTTCAAAATTAGTGCTTTTTTAGATTCCTTATCTAATACCTATACATTTAGTAGTAAAACAGTTTTACTTAAAAGGCATAAAAGGGCAAACTTCGAATAGAGAAGACTAAGCGAAATTACCCTATAAAAACTAATTGACAATTAATAATTAAATTACTGATAATAAGGTAATTTAGATTATACAATTTGTGTAAATTAACTTCATATAAAAATAATAATTTATTTGAAATAATTATTTTTATATAAAAACGCATAGTTAAGATAGCTTTATAAAAAGCTATTTTGATTTAATAGGTTTTGAAGTCAAAAGGAATGTCTACAAGATCAGAAAACTCTTCTCCTGCTTCTTCCATATCTTCATCGTCTTCATGAAAATACCATATTACAGATGCACCTTCAATTTCTTCCAATTTAGAAAGAATATCTAAGATAAGTTTTGATGATGCTGTATTGAAGTATTCCAACTTAAACATAAATTTTGTATCTGGATTTACTTGATTTTCGTATTCATCTAACCAATCTAAGATAGGTTGATAAAATTCGGCAGCATCTTCTGGAAGAGAACGACCAGATATTTCGAATACCTGACGGTCTTTGTCTAAGATTACTTTTGGAGTGTCTTCTGTTGGTTCTAAGTTGATTACGTCCATATTCTTTATAGAGTATTTTTAGTATAAAATTCTAAAATGAGTTGTAAGTTGAAATAATATATTGAATCTTGAAAAAGTCAAACCCTATTGACAATTTTTAAATATCTATTTTGTTTTAATCATCTCCTTCTGCATCAGGATTACGATTAATAGTCATGCGAAGAGAGAAAAATGAAAGTTCGTCGTTAATTTTTTCAAAATCAAAACGAATTTTATTACCTGATTTACGAGCCATGTCAATGAATCCAAGTCCTGCACCTCCTTTATCAGAAAGTCCTTCTTTCCCAACTCCTTTTTTACTTTTGATAATACGTTTGTATTCTTCTTTCAGACCAGCTGCATCTAATAAATTAATCTCTTCAAGACGATTTTTTAGAGCTGCTACTTCACTTGTAAATAGAGGATTTCCAGAGAGAACAAAATAATGGTCGTCTGTTTTGGCTAAAGAAAAAATAGCATTATTCTTTCCATAAATTTCTTCTTGATAACTTTGAGAATGCTTAAAGATATTTTGCAGGTCTTCTACCATGACATTAAAAACCTTTGTCTTGACTTTACGCTGTTCGCCAAAGGAGTCCATATTACGTTCTGCCATTGCCAAAACAGCCTTGGTTATTTCTTGACTAAACTCGCCTTCATATACCAAAAGCAAGCTTTGTTTGAGCATAACTTTATGTAAGTCATAAATATATTTCATAATTAGTGGCTTAATATCTTGAAAATGTCTTGAGAATATCTTTAAAAAATTTAGAGTCTATATTTAAAACAATTAAGTAAAATAGTTGAGTCAAAATATCTGCATTGACAAACCTGCTAATAAGTCAGTTTAACAAATGTACATAGAAAACAATGTTCTAAGCAAAGGTTTTGTCCAAATAAAAGGGCTTTTCAGCGAAAATCAACATTATTTATACACTATGTATTTTAAACTTTCCTCCTTTTTGGTTTAAACATGCCTTTAAGTTATAATAAATTATTAGAAGAACAAAGGCTGATTTAAAATAAATTAAAAAAAGACGTTGATTTTGTTAAAAATATAAATGAACTTCAAGGTAAGTTTATTAAAACTTAATACCTATCATCAAAATATCATCGATTTGTTTGCTATTACCCATCCACTTCTCAAAATGAGTTTCGAAGGTAAGGTGCATTTCTTCCATATTTTGTGTTCTGTTTTCTACCAAAATATCTCTAATTTGCTTAGATGAAAACTTTTTATCCTCATCTCCTCCAAATTGATCAGGCAGACCATCAGAGAAAATATAAATTGAATCTCCTTTTGAAATTTTTTGACTATGATTATTAAAATCATCAGACTTGCTATAAATAGCACCTCCACCAATTGGCTTTCTATCACCTTTTATCTGTATTAATTTCCCTTCTTTTGGTAAAATATACAAAGGACGATGCGCTCCAGCAAATTCTACTTTGTTTTGCTTTCTATTAATACGACAAAGAGCGATATCCATACCATCTTTTGTATTTCCTTCAGTATCTTGTCTTAATGTTTGAGCTACTCCTTTATTAAGTCTGTCTAATATTTGAGCTGGAGATAGAACCGTTTGACTAGAACTCAAGATTTCATTTAGAATAAAATAACCAATAAGTGAAATCAAAGCTCCTGGTACTCCATGTCCTGTACAATCAACAGCTGCAATATATACATCATCACCTTTTTGTACATACCAAGGAAAATCTCCACTTACAATATCTCTAGGCTTGTAAAAGATAAATGAATCTGGAAAAATACTTTGCAAATGACGACTTTCAGGCAAGATAGCACCTTGAATACGTCTTGCATAATTGATGCTTTCTGATATTTTACGGTTGGTTTCTCTTACCTCAAACTCAGTTCGTTTGCGTTCGGTAATATCATGAGAAACGACCAAAATAGATTCTAAATAGGCTTGATCATTATATTCTGGAATGGCTGTTGTTTGCATGACACGCTCACCTGCAACCGAATCAATTTCTAATTCTCTAAGAACTTTGTTTCCTGTTCGATTTACTTTTTCTGTAATTTCTTCTATTCTTTTAACAATGGCAATAGGTAATTCCGAACCTCTCATCATTTTATTTGTCAGTGTAGAAGGTTCTAAACCTGTAAGGTTCTTAATAGTTGGATTGATGTAAAAAATCTTTCCTTCTGGATTAATACGCATGATAAGGTCAGGTGAGTTTTCAGATAGTGCTTGCATTTGTCCACGCATACGGGATTCTTGTTCGGCACGTCTTCGCTCTGTAATGTCTCTAGAGTTTATAACGATTCCTCTGATAGCTGGGTCGCTCAAACGGTTTGTTCCTGTGGCTTCTAGCCAAACAGCATCACCATTTTTCTTACGATATTCGTATTGAATGGTAATATTTTCGTCTGGATGTTCCAAAAGGTTTTCAAAAAGTTGTCTAAAAGCATCCTTACTACCTTCTTGAACATTATCTACATCATTTGTTCCTATAAGTTCAGACTGCTCATAACCTAAAATAGATTCTATTGAAGGACTTATATAACGTACTTTTCCATTTTTTTCATAAATCGTAATTACCTCTGAGGCATTTTCTAATAGTACCTGCATACGTTTTTGAGTACGATTTACTTCCAAAATTTGCTCTTCTAGTCGTGCATTGGATTTACGGAGTTCTTCTTGTGTCGATTCCATTTCTTCAGCATTTTGACGCAAAACTTCCTGTTGTAATTGAAGTTCTTCACTCATTTGTTGAGATTCCTGAAGAAGAGAAATAGTACGATCGTTTACTTTTATATTAAAAATTGTTCTTGCAATGATGATACTAATCTCACGAACAAAATTTACTTCTGTATCCGTAAAACGAGAAAGACCTGCAAATTCCATCACTCCATATACTTTCTCATCAGTAATTAGAGGGACAATAAGTAGTGCTTTAGGCTTTTGTTCTCCTAAAAGTCCTGAACTAATGGTCATATAGTTATCAGGAATTTCTGTACGAAGGATAATATCTTGCTCAATGGCTGCTTGCCCAACTAGTCCTTCTGCAAAACGAAATGATTTTTTAAGGTATTTTCTTTTGTGATAGGCATAGGTTGCACTTACTTCAATTGTATTTTCTTGTGTAATTTCATCTTCTTCTACAACATAAAAGCTACCCTGAACAGCATTTATTTTTTCTGTGATAAAAGCTATAATTTTTTCTGAAAGAAGTTCAATAGTTTGATATTCACGCAAAATTTGTCCTACTTCTGCAACACCTGATACAATCCAGTTTCTTTGTTTGTCTTTACTATCAGCTTCTTGAATGCTATCTCGCATTGTAATCAAGGCATTACCAAAGGTATCATTGTTTCCCATTGGACGAAAAGAGGCTTTATAGTTTCCTTTTCCAATTTGATAGGCAAAGTCTGCCGTTCGTTTTAGAGCTTGAACCAAATTATTGACAGCTTCTGTCATCTGACCAATCTCATCATTGGTTTCTCTCTTAATTTCTTTTGGTAATTCTCCTTTTGCTACGATTCCTAATACTACTTGTAGCCTTTCAATAGGACGAGTAAGGACAGTAGAAAAACCAAAAGCAAGACCACCAGCTACAATAATAATAACTGCTCCTGTCAATATAAATGCGATAACAAGTCCATTCAGATCACTTTCAACAGCACTTTTGTCTACTTGAGTTACTATTCCCCAACCAACAGGTTCGATATAATTCCATGCTGCAAGAGTTTCAGTTCCTTTATAATCTATTGAAAATCCGTATCCTGTTGTTTTTTCTTTTAAAGCTCTTTCTAAGCCTTCAGCTTTCCCATCTCCTATAATTTTGGGTGTATTGGCTCTCTGTTCCTTCAAGTCATTCAAAAAGGTAAGTGTAGTAGCACTTTTTTGCCTTGCTAAAACAATTTCTCCTGTTTGTCCTAATCCTGTTGTGTCTGCCACTACATCATAAACTACGTCCATATCAAGTTCTGCGATGATATATCCGATAATTAAATAATTTTGTTTAGGGTCATAAATAGGTGCAATAGCTTCCATTCTGCTAGGAGTACCTGAAAGCTCTTTTGCTATTCTTGGTTCATTAAAATAAATACCATCATTGGCATGAGTTAAGAGAACTTGATAACGGTCATATATTCTACCAAAAATGAGATAATCAGCTGCTGGATTGGTTTTATAAATTATTCGCCCATCTTTATTTACCAAAACTAAATTTGGGTAATTATACGTCTTTTGAAACGGAAGCAAAGAGTCATCTAATTGATTTCTAAGTTTACTTTGTAGTGTGTCTGTGTATTTATTTTCATTAATTGTATTTACACTACGAAGTGATTGTAAGACAGCCGAATATTCTTGAAGTAAACCAACATGAGAACTAATTTGTGAAAAAACACCTTGGATTTCTTTGCTCTTAAGTGTATTGATTACTTTAAGGTTTTGCCAATAACGCTGTTCGACAGCTTCTTTACCCCTATTGTATGAAACTAAACTAAGTACCAATGCAGCCATAAGCACCACTGCCAAGAGTAGTGTCGTGATTTTGTTACGAATGCTGAATCGATTGCGCATAGAAATTAATTAAAAAGAATAATTAACAGGTTAGATTTATTCTTAAAAGTAAACAATAATTTTAAATTTTATAAATGTTTGGCAACTAAATCAGCCACTTTATCTATGTATTCTTTCTCTGAGTTGGTAAAATCCTTGAATGAAGCGAGTTCAATTACTCCTTTTACAGGATTTTCTTTTATGTCTTTTTTTGTATTGTCTTGTTGAATTGGAACAGCCAAAAGAACAGAAGGTTGGCTTTCTCCTAAACCGGAAAGTACATTTAGATACCCTTTTGGAATATTTTTAATATATGTTTTTTGTGCTATTTTAGCTACTTGTCCAGCAATTCCTTCTCCAAATTCATAAAATAATGTGTGACTATCAGGCAAAGCAAAGGCATAAGCAGCTACGAGTTCAATTTTTCTTGAGTCTGTTTCTATATGAGCTATATAAAATGCTCCTGAAACAGCTTCTAATTCATTACAAATATGTTTAAGAATATCATTTGCAGACTGTGATTTATTAGGATTTTTGAGAATATTTGATAAAATGATTCTTTCGTTATTCCAATCTGAAGTTTTTGTGGTTATTTCTGATTCTTGTGTGTCTTCATTTACATATCTATCTACATATATAATATCTCCTTGTGCTTGCTTGCGTTGCCATTGTACATAAAAAGCAACCATTAGAATAAGTCCTAATAACAGTTCTGAAAGGATAAAAATCATCAAAAAGTTACTGTTTTCATCTGAAATTCCTGCCCCTGAAATTGTCTCACTTAATCTAAGTAATAAAAATCCAGATACAAAAATACCAATGGCATATATTCCTACAGCCAAACCAAACCAAATGCTATTTTGAAAGAATTTTTTCATTTATTCTTAAAAATTTTAATTCCTTTTACACTCTTAAAGAGCATGCTACATTTTTTGTGTTTATTGTTGATAGATTTTATTTAGTTTCAATAAAAAACTTATAATTTCATCTACCTTTAATTCATAATCAATATCTACGATATTTTTTGCAGCCAATGGCATTGCATTAATCATACTTTCTTCAATATCTTGAATAATAGTAAGACCTTTTCTATATTTTATTTTTTGCATTCCTGCTGCACCATCTTTATTTGCTCCTGAAAGTAAAATACCTATAAGTTTGTCACGATAGACATAAGCAGCCGACTCAAAAGTAATATCTATTGCAGGACGAGAGTTGTTTATTAAATCTTCTGTGTTTAGAGATACAGAATTTCCTAATTCTACTGCCATGTGATAGTTAGCTGGAGCTAAATAAACAAGTCCTTTTTTAATACTTTCTTTGTCCATGGGTTCAATGATTTCTTTCTGACTTTTTATAGAAAGAGCTTCTACAAAACCATGACGTACATGTTTGAGCCGATGCAAACACAGAAATATAGGCAATGGAAACTCACGAGGAATAGAAGAAAGAATCTGAACCATAGGCTGAAAACTTCCTGCTGAACCTCCAATTACGATTGCCTTGTACTTATTTGTAATATGTGTTTCTTTTACCATTTAGCTCAAAATTAGCTTGCTAGTAGCTTAAAAAAGAATAGTTAAATATTTTTATACAAAATGAAATGTATAATTTAGAAATCAGATTATTGAAAATAAAGAAATAGATTAATCTTTAATTTTCTTATAAATTTTCTCTTCATTATTGACAACAATGAATTTATGTGCAATATCACACCAAATTAAAGATTCCTTTGAGCCAATTACCAAATATCCATATTTGAATAAACTCTCATGCAAACGGTGTAACACCTGATTTTGTAGAGTTTGATTAAAATAAATCATTACATTTCTACACAAAACTAAATCAAACTTTGAAAAAACACTTCCTTGTACCAAATCGTGTTTGCGATACGATACATTTTCTAAAAGAGACTTATTAATTACAGCTTCTGAACCGACTTCTGTATAATATTTTTCTAAAGAATATTTACCTTGATAACGCAAATAATTCTTACGGTTTACCTCCATGTGTTTTAGAGGATAACGCCCTTCTTTTGCTTTTGCAATAATAGAACGGTCAATATCTGTCGCTACAATTTTAGCCTTATCCAAAATTCCCATCTCATCTAAAACAATAGACATAGAAACAATTTCTTCTCCTGACGAGCAGCCTGCATGCCAAATGCTTATTTTGTTATGATTGAGCATAATGTTAGGAATGATATGCTCACGTAAGACACGCCAAAAAGTAGGGTCACGAAACATTTCAGTAACATTTACAGTCAATTCAGAAACAAACTCCTCAAAAAATCCTTCTTTTGTATTTAAAATATGAATTAGTTCGTCGACAGTTTGAAGTTTATACAAGTCAAGCATACGCTTAATACGTCTTCGAAAAGACGACATAGCATAATCTTTAAAGTTATAATCAAATTTATCTTTGATGAAAGTCGTCAGTTTGCGTAGTTCGGCTATTTCTATTTCGCCCATATTTGCAGACATAAGGGAAGTTTTAAGTTATTATCTCATTTCTTGAAAAACTAGTTAATGCTAGTTTTAAGGTTTATTAGGCAAAGTACATGCTTCTTTTAAACTTTACAAGTCTAAGTTAGCATTTTTTATCAATTATCTAAGTAAATTATTGATAATATGTAAATTAAGTTAGATGAATGAGTTTTTTGAGAGGATAGAATCTTTAATAGTGAGATAAGATAAAGTAGAGAATTTAGGTTTCTGATGCTTTCCATATTTTTTGTTCGTTCCAATAATTTTTCCAGTATCTTGCAATAACTTCTTTTAGTAGCTCTTCTATATTTGGTTCAAGTGTTTTGATTTTTTGTAAGTGTGTCTGACCAATATTTTAGTTTATCTTCTTGACTTACTGTTTTGTATTCTTCTTTATTCATTGTGAAACTTATATCAAAAATCCATTGAATATTTTCAATTTATTTCAGGCAATTTCCCTCCACAGTGAGGACAATAACAAAGAGTTGTAGAATGAGTAGTAGAGTTTTCTGATTCTTCTTTTTCTATTTCTCCATTTCGTTCTTTTAGTTCTTGTAAAAGCTGTTTTTCGATTTGTTTTTTAGCTTCTTTTTCAGCTTTTTTGCGTTCTTCTACTTTTTCTAAAAAACCAGCACTCAAAATACTGGTGGGAAGTGCAACCACGCCAATTCCGATAAGAGCAGTTGCTCCATTTAGTATTTTCCCTAGCATCGTTACAGGGACAACATCGCCATAACCTACCGTAGTGAGCGTAACAACAGCCCACCAAAGCGTAGCAATAATATTAGGAAACCCTTCAGGGTTGGTTTCATGTTCTACATAATACATCAATGTTGAAGAGACTAAAAGTAAAATCAATGCAAAAAACACAGTTGTTACAAGTTCTTCCCCTTTTTCTTTTAAGACATCTGAAACGAGGTTTAAGGCACGAGAATAACGGTTGAGTTTAAAGACACGTAAGAGTCGAAGTAATCGCATCATTCTCAAAAGACGTAGGTCTTCTACTCCCAAAAAGGGTAAATAAAACGGCAGAATGGCTAGTAAATCTATGAGCGCAATAAAAGAAAAAATATATTTTAGATAGGCTTTCCAAGTAGAGAGGTGAGGATATTTGAGAGGTGCAGTCCAAAGGCGAAGTAAATATTCTATCGTAAAAATAGCAATAGAAAAAAATTCGAAAAAATCAAAAAAGACTTTATAATCTTTTCCTCCAATTTTTGTCGAATGGGACTCCCAAATAGTAGAAATGACACTTAAAAGAACTAGTATAATTATGAAATAGTCAAAATAAACACTTTTTTTATCGTGTTTTTCACCACGTTCTATAATAGTGTAAATTCGTATTCTGAAAGTAGAGTAATTCATAAATTAGTTTCTAAAATGAGTAAAATGCAGAAATAATTTAGACTATTCCTGCATTTTGCAAATACAATAAGTTTAGTTTTCGTCCATTGGTCTTACAAAAAAAATAGAATCAGAAGCTGAAATAACTTCATACTTCAATTTTTGTACTTTTTCATCTTGTTTTTTGTCTATGTCTTCTTGAACAATTTCTAAGATAATATCTAAAATAGGTTTGCCTTTTTGAGTATAAAAGTTCCATTTTCCTCGTTGAGATATATAGCCATCTGTTGGTGCAATGGCTTGTTTTGTAAGTGTTCCATCTTCTTCAAATCTCCATCCTTCACGCCCACGAGCAGGAGGAAATTCATAGGTTTCTGGTCGGTAGGCTTGTGTGCCATCTTTATCGTCTTCGAAAGAACGAATCCAAGTAACACCAACAACTTTTTTCATAATATCTTCAGTCTGGCAAGCCATTAATAAAAAAGCAAATAGGGAAAATGTAAATAATACGCTTAATTTTGTGAGGAATTTCATATAAAAAAATAGATTTTAGATTTTTGAAGTTAGAATGAATAACGAATTTATCATTTAATTGTGAAAAATTTAGAATAATTAAAGCATTTTGTTTTTGTGTAAGTTTACCATTAACAATTCACCATTAATCATTTATAATTATCTTGAAGCCTGCTCATATTCTTATACCGACATTTTTTTCATTTAGAGATGCACTAATGCAAACTTATACGTTGCCTTACGTCAAAATTATGAAAAAATATTTACCAAAAGATAGTAAAATATATTTAATGACATTAGAACAACCTCATTTCAAAATGAGTGAGGAGCAAAAAAATGACGTAAAACAACATCTTCAAAACGAATTTGATATTCATTTGTTAGATTTTCCGTATTATCCTTTCGGAACTCGTGCTATGCTCAACTGGATAAGAATAATTAGTACCTTAGTAAAAACAATATATGCAAAAAATATACGATTTATACATCCTTTTTGTGTAACAGCAGGAGCAGGTGGGTTTATTTTATCCAAAATAACAGGAAAAAAACTAATTATTGATAGCTTTGAACCTCACGCAGAAACGATGCTAGAAAGTAATACTTGGACAAAAAATAGTCGTGCTTTTCAAATTCTTTGGAACTTAGAGAAAATGGAAGCAAAACATGCTTCTGCTTTTATTCCTTGTGTCAATGAAATGCAAAACTATGCTGCAACTAGATATGGAGTGGATGTTTCCAAGCGTTGTTTGGAGTCAAAACCTGCTTGTGTAGATTTGAATTTATTTGATTTTAATAAAAGAAAAGACCCAAAACTTTTGGAAGAGCTAGGATTGAAAGATAAAATAGTAAGTGTCTATGCAGGAAAGTTTGGAAGCTCATACTTAGAAAAAGAAATCTTTGATTTTTGGAAAGTCTGTCATAATTATTGGGGAGATAAATTTAGAGTATTAATCCTTACTTCTCACAAAGAAGAGGAAATAAATTTGTATTGCAAAGTGAGTGGTTTGGATAGAAATATCGTTACTACACAATTTGTTTTTCATGAGCATATCCCAGCTTATATTGGTTTAGGAGATTTTGGAGTTACGCCATTTAAGCCTGCTGCTTCAAAACGCTATGGAACACCCATAAAAACAGGTGAATACTGGTCTATGGGGCTTCCTGTTGTTATTACACCAAATATTTCAGATGATTCGCAGACAATAGAAAAATATAAAATTGGTTCTATTATGAATGAATTTACTGAAAAAGAATACTTACGAATTGCAGAAGAAATAAATGAACTATTGATTCATAAAGAAGAAACAGACTTACATCAAAAGATAAGAGGAGTTGCAGAAAAATATAGAGGTTTTCAAATTGCTCATCGTGTTTATGAAAGTTTGTATGGTGAAAATGGGCAGGCTTGGAAATTCTGAAAAATTAATTATTCAAATAAGCTTGATTCCAAAGCTGGATGTTCAGAGTTAATTGCCAAAAAGTTTACATACGTTGATTGAATAAAATCATTTTTACTTAAAGGTTTTTTAGATATGTTTTGTAGTTGATGAATTTGATAATTGATATTATCAAATTGGTCAAACAATTGTTTTTTTTCTTCTTCCTTTATACACTCAAAAGTAATGATAATAGGATTATTTTGTAATAGATTTTTTGCACCTTCAATTACATTTATTTCGAAACCTTCTGTATCTATCTTTATAAAATCAGGTATACTATTTTTTGATTTAGTATAATTATCTAGCGTAATTACATCTATCTCAATACTTTTTACTTTTTCGAAAGTATTAATCGTAGAGGCATATTCTTTTGTAATACTTCCTAGCCAAGTGTCTTTTTCTGGAAAAATAAGCGTTTCTCTACTTTCTTTATCTCCTACAGCTACTTTTTCTAAATTATAATTTAAATTATTGATAGTTGCCATTTTGTCGAAGCTATCATAACAAGCTGGATTAGGTTCAAATGTAATAGTAGGAATTCCGTTTGCCAAAAACAATATAGAGTGGGTTCCATAATTAGCACCTACATCAAAAACAAGTTTGGGTTTGTACTCTGATAATATAAGTTTTTTATAAAATTCTTTTACTTCAATATCATGACCAACAATAGAAACAGCTGTGTCCCAATCTAACCACATTGACTTTGATTGTAGAGGTACTTTTACAGTAGCATTTGCAAACTTTACTGACCAAGTAGTATCTAAAGATTCAAATAAACTAGTAGAATTATCTCTAAACATTTTGGCATAAGAAGTGTGAAATACTTCTTTTTCGTTATTATCTAAGTCAGAATAAAATGAATTAAGTTTTTTCAAAGACTTCTCCTTTAAAATCATTTGTTTGATTTTATTTTCAGAAAATTTCATACTTGATGGAAATTTTCTTATTACTTTCATTAAAAACTCTTTTGAGGTCATTTCTTTTATTTTTTTAGACACGAAAAATTATTTTGTAAAGATAAATAGCTTTAACAATATTCCAATTAAAACAGGAAAAAAAATGTTAAACACAAGAAAAGCAACAAGAAATTGTTGCTTTTTTTGATATATAACTAGATATAATTTTTCTTATCTCATAGATTCTCTAGAACCACCTGCTGCAAAGATAGTCAGAAACAAAATCATCTTGACGACAACGACCATCCCCCAAAATATGCCGTAAATTTAAATAATGAGCAACTTTGTGAGTAATTTTCTCTTATCTTAGATTATTTTATGGATAAATTATGTTTTGAGCATCAAAAAATAAAGAGGAATGAGTCTGTATTATTTTTTGCAGCATTTATCCCTTGCTCTTCGTTTGTTTTAAGATTAAAGTGTATTCAAAAAAACTGAAAGTAAAATGAAAATACAGATACCAAAACCGTGTCATGAAGACTTGAATACTATGAGTCCAGCAGAAAGAGGGCTTTTTTGTGGTTCTTGTCAGAAAGTAGTTATTGATTTTTCGTCTATGACAGATGCTGAGATTGTTGATTATTTCAAAAAAATAGGAAGTCAAAAAACATGTGGTTTATTCTCTACAACACAAGTAAACCGAACATTACAACCTCAAAAAGAAAAAACAGAAACTCCAAGAAGAAGATTTTTCTTTAAAGAATTGGCAGCAGCTTCAGTTGCTTTTTTTCTAACTTCTACGACTGCCAAATCACAAAATGACACAACACAAGTAGAATACAATCAAAAGATTGAAACGGATTCATTAGAAAATATAGCTCCTCCTTTTGCTATCAATGGAAAAGTGGTCAATGGAAATGAGGTTTTATCAGAAGCTATCATTTCTATAAAAGGCACAAAACATAAAACAACTTCTTTAGAAAATGGAATTTTTTCATTTCTGATTCCTCAAGATACTCTTCAAAATCAAGATAGTATTATTTTAGTAGCAGAGTATGAAGGTCTTGAAGCAAAGGAGTTTGAAATTTCTGCTAGTATTCATCAATCTATTTTAATTAATTTTGAGGAAGAAAAAGAATTGCCTTTAGAAAAAATTAACGAAAAACAAGAAGAGAAGAAAAGCAGATATGGACTTTCTAGATTTAATGAGGAAGGAAAGAGAATCATTTATTATATTGAAACACCCATAACAAGAGAAGAGGATGCTATATACATCCAAATATATGGAAATGTAATGCCTAAATCTGAATTTCCTGTAAACAAACTTGTTAACTATGTCAGTTGGTTTTTAAATCCAATTAAAAAAGAAATATTTCCAGTAAATATTAAAACACAAGACACAAATAATCCATCAAAAGAAACAACTTTAATTCCTCATGTTTCTAAGTGGTACACAAGAGGTAGGTTATATCAAAGCCTTAAAGATTTGATGAGAAGGAGATTTGTTTAATTGAATAAAAAGAACAAAAAAATATCAAAACCATTCTATGACAATGTTCGTTTAGATTACATTAGATTTAAAATTAAACCAAAAAAATAGTTTATTATAAATGGAAAATACCACCACAGCAAAACAGCAAATCAAAAATGCATTTATTCAATATATCAGACAACATGGAAAAGCTCCTGCAACACCTTATAACTTAATGGCAGAGCTAGGAGAAGACGAAAAATATTTTTATGATAATTATTCTAGCTTCAATAATATAGAACAAGAAATTTGGGGAGAATATCTCACAGAAACTGTTCAGCGTTTGCGTTCTGAATCCGTTTATGCAGAATATATGGTGCGTGAAAAGTTACTTGCCTTTTATTTTACGTTGGTAGAAGTGTTGAAAGAAAATCGCAGTTTTGTAACTAATGAACTTAGCGCAAGAAATGGAGGGTTTAGAAGAAAAATTTTGGCAGACTTCAAAAATGGTTTTTATGAATATATAAATGTTCTTTTAGAGGAAGGAATGGATACAGGAGAGGTAGAACAACGTATGTTTATAGCTAAAAAATATGATTCCCTTCTTTGGGCAGAAACTGAATTTCTGATTCGTTTTTGGGTAAAAGATGATAGCAAAAACTTTGAACGAACAGATGCAGCCGTAGAAAAAACAGTCAATTTTGCAATGGATTTGATTGGTAGAAATATTGCAGACTCAGCTTTTGATTTTGTGAAATTTTTATTTCAGCGTAAATAAGTGAAAGAATTACGAATTACGAATTACGAATTACGAATTACGAATTACGAATTTGATTTTTATAAAAGACTAAAGGAATTTGAGTAAAATCAAATTCCTTTTCTTTATTCCTTCTTTTGACATAATCTATAGTTTTCATAGTTGCTATGCAGAAAATTAAATATATAAACACTTGATTTTCAGATATTTAAAATTTGAATATATCTGCATAGTAAAAAGGGTAGGTATAATAATTTATTTCACTTTCTGAATCAACTCTTTTTTCTGTTTCTTTTTGTTTGCAAGAAACAGCTATTAAAATTAGGATTCCAATTTTAAGAAATATTTTCATTTTTGATTTATTTTAGGATTTAGAACGATTTGGCTTGGTGAATATAGGACTTTCTTAGCTCATCCTTTCATAAATCTCTGAAAGTTTATTTTTATGTTCAAATGTTTGTGTCAAAATGTTAAGCCCATTTTTGCTAAGCTGATGTTAGCTGATGTTTTTTCTTTCTTCTTTGTCAAGTTGAGTCAACAAATCATAAAAGTCTTTGTACTTGTCCTCAAATTGATCTGCTCTTTCGTGATCCCATAATACAACTGGATAGTTTTTATCGTCTTTATTTCTGTTCGTGTCGAAACAAAGTAAACCCCAATCACTCCAATTTATGAATGGAATATAACCTTCATCAATGAGAAACTCAGTAAGATAACCATTGAAAATCATTTCTGTAAGACTTTTTCTCCAAGTATTAATTGGATGTTCACAAAATGAAGCTTCGGAAATTTGAAGTTCATAAAAATGTTTATGTTTTAAAAATGTTTTATAATCATTTGGAAAGTTGTGTCCAATTCTATCTTCAATTTCTTTGATTTCCATATCTGTAACTTTACTTTCAATTGGATGCCAAATACGATACTCTTCTTTTTTATCTTGGTTTGGGTCTGACATTTCGACTTCAATTGGTCTTAGCTTTTGATTTAGTCCAATGTTTATCCATTTAGTTAAGTAGGTATCAATTATATTTTTTATCGTTTGTTCTTTCATAAGTGGATCTTTCTAAAATATCAGCTAACGTTTAGTATATGAAAAGTAGGCGATTTTTAAGCACGAAACTTTCGGTTAAGCACAAAGTTTGAAACGAGCCAAAAGCCTTGTCTTTACAGTTGTTTCGCCTATTTTTCATAGCATACATTGTTAGCGGTTGTTTTTATTCTTTTCATTAAGTCAGGTTCATAGTTCCTGTTGTAAATATTACTGCATTACTTCTAATTATTACTGAATTTTTCATTAGTTCCACTTCCATACTTCCTGTCCGTTTTGAACATTGAAAAGCGTTCATTTTATTCTTATTAATCTTGTCTGACCAATATTTTGCTAAAAAGCTCTGAACTCCACCTGTAACTGGGTCTTCATCTGCTCCAGACCAAGGGAAGAAATAGCGGTATTCAAAGTCAAAATTGTCACGTATGGATTTTGCAGTTACAAGTACTCCGCTGATAGTTGTTTCGATTTTTCTTAATACAGAAAAGTCAGGTTTTAGGTTTTCAAGTTCTTCGCTACTTTCCAATTCCAACATCAGCATATTATGAAATGAATTGTATCTGGAATTGAGAACTTCATTTATTCCTAGTGCTTTTCTTATTGCATCGTCATATTCAGTCTTTTCCGTTTGGTGTAAAGGAAATTTCATTTCAATTCTACCATTGTTTTGGTTTATTTCCAATGTGTCTCCAAAATGGGTTTGGAAAATGATTTGGGTAAGTTCTTTAAATTCTGTAAAAATTGCTTTAGAAGAAGCCAAAGTTGCGTGTCCGCATAATGGGATTTCTTTTACAGGCGAAAAATAGCGAATGGAAAATGAACCTGTATTTTGCTTTATAATGAAAGCTGTTTCAGAAAAGCCAAATTCCTTTGCGACATTGAGCATTGTCGTTTCATCAAGTTCATTTTCAAGTAGGCAAACAGCAGCTTGATTTCCCTTGAAAAGCTCGGTTGTAAACGCATCAATGATATATGTTTTTATGGTCATTTAATTACTAATCTTCAATTTCTACGATTACTTCAACTTCTACTGCAAAATTTAGAGGCAATGCGTGCATACTTACTGCACTTCTTGCGTGCCGTCCTTTTTCGCCAAAAACTGAAAACATTAAATCGCTATATCCATTTATCACTTTTGCTTGGTCAATAAAATCGCTTGTACAATGAACCATTCCAAAAGCCTTGACAATTCGTTTTACCTTGCTCAAATCTCCCAATTCGTCTTTTAATACTGCAATATGGTCGATTGCTACTAAACGGGCAGCTTCATTTCCTTGTTCAATAGTCAAGTCTTTGCCAACTTTTCCTGTCACATAGGTTTTGTCTTCTTTAATTGGACCTTTACCAGACAGAAATAATAAATTTCCCGTTCGTACGCAGTTTACATAGCTTGCGATAGGTTGTGAAACTTCGTTTAAAGTAATTGAAAGGTCTTTTAAATTTTGTTCTGGACTCTTATTCATTTTATTTTGTTTCTGTTCTTAATGTAAATTCTTGTCGTGATTTTTTTTAATAACTGCTAACGGTATGGCTTAGGGAATATGGGACTTCTTAGCTCGTCCCTCTCTAAACCTCTAAAAGTTTATTTTATGTTCAAAAGTCTGTGTCAAAACGTTACGCCCATTTTTGCTAAGCCAATGTTAATAGTAGTCATTTTTCTGGTTTAAAACGTTTGTTCTAAAGCAAAAGTACAATTTTTTTTCTGTTAACTATTTCTATTTGTTGGCAAAAAAGACTTGTTATTTAAATTGTAGAGTTTGATTTTAGTTTACTATTTTGATTATCAAGTTTTTATATTGATTTGCTTTTGCAAAAGGTCTAGTATTTCTTTGTTAGAGCAGAGTATCCTTTGTAAAGAAATAAATCCTTTTTGTTTAAATTGTTTACATTTTCTTCTAATAAATCGGACTATTTTTTGAACTTCAATCGCCAAAAATGCAAATTTTAAAAGTTTATTTTCAAATTCTTCTTTATTTTTTGTTCTAGGTTCACTAATTTTTAATACATGTTTGAGTGTTTTGAAAAACTGTTCTATATAGGTTCTATTGAACCAATGTCTTCGTAATGTTTTTGCAAAAACGGTCAAATTTGGGGTATATATAACACTTACTTTTTTTGAGCCATTTAACCTAAAAAATAATAAAACAACTTCTCTTTTTTGGCATTGATAGAACGCTTTTAGACGTAAAGTAAAAGGTGTTTTTTCTTCTTCCTTGAGATGTCTTTGCGCTTCTTGATGTTTTTTTTCTTTTTCTAAAAAAACACGATCTATATATTCTTTTGAGTTTGTTTTTTTATTATTTACTATAATAATATGATTTTTTTTAGGTACACTAATATAAATCAAACTTGTTGATTGGTTGGTACATTCTTCACTCAATGAAACATCACTATAGCCACTATCACAACTAAAATGAATAGAAGGTAATACACTATTTTCTTTAGCTAATTTTTCTTGTAACTTTCCCCAACGATTCACTAATTTTTTAGCTATTTGAATAGGTTCTTTTTTATCAGCTTTTCCTTTTTTTCTAACAAAATCAAAAAATAAAGGATAAAAAACATCTTCAATATATAATCCGAAACAAACCACTTTAAAGCCTAGAGTAGTAGCACGATACTGTCCACTAAAGAAACTTCCAAAATAATCATTTTCTCTACCTAACTCAGAGAGCCATTGACGAAAAATACTGTCATCTAAAACTGCCGTAACTCTTTTTTTTGACCAAATACTACTATCTTTTGAAGCCATTTCTTTCAATAAATGAACCACTTGAGTTTTAAATACATATTCATAAAGTACACGTATTTTGTTGATTGTCAGTTTTTTATACAACTTTTTGTAATTGATGGATACTTGACTACTTGTGATACCAAATTTGACTAAAATACTTTTCAAGGTAGGCAAACCTAGTAACTGACCTAGAAAAAATACAGTTTGCATTTTTTCAAAAAGTAATGTATCAGATTCATCTACATTAGAAATATCTAATTCTGAAAAAGAGTTCTGAAAAAGAGTAGAAGTAGCTGAAAATTCCTGTTCAAAATATTTTTTTGTCAAAGAAACTATTTTTGTGGCTATTTTTTTTTATCATTGTAGTGTATTTTACAAAATCTAATTATTTATTTTGTGGTAAAAACAAATATAGGACTTTTGCAAAATATAATTGCCGTACAGAGTTGATATTCAGCAAAATACGGCAATTTTAAACTCTACAATTTAAATTAAAAAATAAAACCCAAATTTTTTAAAACCATTGTTAGGGTTCGTTGCTTTTTAACAGCCCTTATTAAATGCTTCCCAATCAAAATTAATATTTGTTGGGTATTTTTTATTTATATATTCTTTCAAAATTTGTTCTAAGGTTTGTGAGTCGAAACCATATATTTCGTTTAGTTTTCCATATTCGCTTTTCCAAAGTTCTTTAAATTTTGAGATACCATAATTATCAATTAAAAATTTACAAATAAAAGCACTTTGGGTGTATGCAATTATATCAGGATTTCCATAAAAATCTTCTGACAAATTATCCAAATTAATAAGTTTATTACTTTGAATAAAGTACTTATAAATTTCTTCTAATGAGTATTTAAAACATGTTATATCTGAATATGTTGCTAATCCTTCATTCATCCAAGTTAATGAAGTGGAGGGCGTTCCCCATTTATACATTGTTATCATATGCATCATTTCATGTTTTATTGGCGAACCTGTGTCTTTTAATAAAGTAAAAAACACATCTCTGTTGGGATAAGCCAAACCTTGAGCAGCAATTCCACCATATTTTAACATTTCTTTCTTTGATTTTAAAAATTCAATATCCATTTTATTGTTGAATTCATTTTCACCAATTAATTTTAAATTTTCTTCTATGGATTTTTGACATTCTTCGATTGCTAAATTTCTTCTTTTAATACTCACGTCAGATGAAAAGTAATAAGTAATACTATTTATAGTTTTTGTTTCTATTATAACTTTAGACCACTCTTCTTTGTCGGTGTCTTTTTTATTACTAAAACTATTGTCATTACATGAAATTAATATTAAAATAGTGAAAAAAACAATAATTTTTGTTTTCATGATGTCTTTTAAATTTATTTATTAATGTATTATACACTCCTCTTTTGCAATGACCACTTAATGAAAATGAGGTTTCTTAGTTCATCCTTCACTAAACCTCTAAAAGTGTTCTTTATGCTCAAAAGTCTGTATCAAAATGTTAAGCCAATTTTTCTTGTTCACAAATTTAGTTCTGATACAAAATATTTTGTTGTTAGAGAGCCTTTAGGCAAAAATACAGTTCTTTGAATAAAATAGTTGTTCTCTTTTGGTCTGAACTGTTACTTTTTTTGAAAACGAGTCTTTTTGTGTGAACTATCTTTGCTCTTTAGTTTCCTATGATTACTACTAACGGTGTGGCTTGGCGAAAGTGGATTAATAGCTGCCACTTTTCAGTAAGTAATATACTTAAATAAATGCAAAAACGGTTCGAGTTTTCACTCAAACCGCTATTGCTTATACACCTTGTTGTACGCAGGCTTTATTTTCCGTTTGGTCTGTCAACGTTACCAAACAGCTCTTTGCAACCGCAGGAACGAGGATTGCAATGTGCTGTGACTTTTTAACGAATAGCCTTTATTATTTACTCAAAAATTCATCAATTCTATTTACTGCTTGACTTACAAATTCAGGTTTCCAATACAAATCAAAATGTCCTGCTCCTTCTACTATCATCAGTTCTTTTGAGCCGTTGAGCATATCGTACATTTTTTGAGCACCATCTTTGGTAATGGCTTTGTCTCCATAAATGACTAAAGCAGGAATATCCTCATACAAATCGCAATAGTTAAATACTTGAAAACTTGCCATTCCTTCAATTGACATTGCATTTAGTTTATTGTTCCAATTGTCGCAATATCCACCACCTGGACTATCAGGATTATAATATTCCATCATTCCACGAGCAACTGGTGGTGCTTTGGTTTCATCTGCTTGTTGTTCATTTGCGGGTACAACAGGGATAGTTACAACTTCTCCTGTTTCGTAATAGTGTTGTCTTGCCTTACCACCTTGAGATAACATATATTTACGAACAGCAGCAGATGAACCACCCAACGCTTTTTGGTAACTTTCTCTTGCATCTACATAAGGACTTACAACTGCTAAAGACTTTATTCTTGCATCAGTTGCGGTCGCAAAACCTGCAAATCCTGAACCCATACAAATCCCAAGGTTGTGAACATAGTCTTTGTCAACAAATGGAAGGGTTAATAAATAGCTTACTCCATTTTTAGTATCATCCGCCATATTCCAAGGATTTAAATAGAATGGAATACCTTCACTTTCTCCCCAACCTCTTGGGTCATAAGCCAATGCTACATATCCTTTTTTGCTCAATTCTTCGGCATATAAACCAACTACTTGCTCTTTAACACCTGTAGCTGGAGGTGTTGTTATTACTGTTGTGTATTTTTTTGTAGAGTCAAAGTTTTGTGGTAAGAAAAGTAAAGCAGAAACTTTACTCCCATCACTCATAAAGGTTACTTTGTTTTTACCTGTTTTAAATTCTGATGTATTCATTTCTTTCGATTGTTTTTGTGCAAATGTTTGTCATGTTGCGAAAAGTATTGCAATTATTAAAAATTTAGTGATTGTTTTCATTTGTACGATATTTTTTGTTGTTAATATGATTATTTAGTTTTGAAAATTCCATTATCTACCAATACTTGAAATGAATCTTCCATTGTTTTTTGGAGAGGGATGAAAGTCATACCCAAGTCTTTTTTGATTTTGGAGTTGTCGGCATTAAATGGTACATTCACGTTATTGCGGATGAACTTTTTGGTAAGGTTTTTATTAACCATTGGTCCCACAAACATTAATAACCATTTGGGTGCAGCACTTTTAGAGATAGGATATTGTTGCCCAAATTTAGGTCGTAGTTGTTGGGTCATTTCAAATAAATTAGTGTTGTGACCAAGTGTGATATATCTTCCACTTGCCTCGGGAGTAAATCCTGCTCGGTAATGAGCTTCAGCCACATCTCGTACATCAACAACACCCATACCTACTTTTGGAGCACCTGATTTTAGAGAACCATCTCCCATTTGTTTTAGCATATTAAAACTTTCGGAAGTAGTTGCTTTTGGGTTTAATGGAGGTCCCATAACCATAGACATATTAATGGTCACTAAATCCCATTGGTTTTGGGCATCTGCAATTTCCCAAGCCTTTTTCTCTGCCAATGTTTTGGAATACGAATACGGTTGATAATCTAATGAGGCGGTTTTATTCCATACTTCTTCGGTCAAAATACCTTTGGGTGCATTTACGGTATCAATGGCATCTGTGTAAATTGCGGCACAACTACTGGTATCGACTACACGTTTTACAGATGGTGTTTGTGATGCAGTAGTTAAAACATTTTCAGTTCCTTTTACGGCAGGTTCAATCAATTCTTTTTGTGGGTCTTTTACATTGGTAGTAAATGGCGATGCTGTATGATACACCAATTCGCAACCTTTCATTGCTTCCACATACGAATTTGGAGTCAGCAAATCGGCTTTGAATAGTTTCAGTTCTCCTTTGGTGTTTTTGGCGATGTCTTTTAAATGTCCAACTTTTTTATCGTTTTCAGGATTGCGTACAGCTGCGTGAACAGTTAGTCCTTCTTCCAAAAGTTTTTTTACCAACCAACTGGCTACATAACCATTGGCACCTGATACGAAAACTGGTTTTGCTCTGTCTATTGTTGTCATAATTTTAATATTTTATTGTTTCAATTTGATAGGTCAAAATTAGGTATATTTATTTCACTTTAGTTGCTTTTAAATTTCTAATTGCTTGTCTAAAAATTCCAACAAATAAAAAAAGCAACCGAAATAGGTTGCTTCTAAATATTGATTACGAATAATCTGTTATGCACTTGCTATTTCTGACGGATTTATTCCAAATTCATTTTTGAACGAGCGACTAAAATGGGCCAAGTCTTCAAAACCTACTTCAAGATAAATCTCAGATGCTTTTCTGTTATAAATTGTCATTAGTTGTTTTGCCAATTCCAAGCGTTTTTTCTTAAGCCATTTACTTGGCGAAAGTTGAAATACATCTCTGAAATCTCGGTTAAATGTTGAAAGGCTTCTTCCTGTATTTTTCGCAAAAGTTTCTAAAGGTAAATTGTACATAAAGTTATGTTCCATAAACTGGAACAAATCGGCTTTTTGTGGTTCTGAAAATTCATTAAAAATATGAATCAAGTTTCCGTTATCTTTCAAAATTCCAATGAGAGCTTCTTTGGTTTTTAAACTGATTAGGGTTTGGTCTATTTGTTCAACTCCTGATAAATACACGCTTAACGATTGTTTTAAGCCTTCTAAAATGTAGTTGTTCTTGTACTTGACAATTTGTTCAGTACAAGGCAAAATATTTTCTGGTAGTTCAAAATCTCTGATGATTTCCTTTATAAAATCATCTTGAAGCACAAATACAATATCCTTAAATGATTTTTGGTTCTCATTATGTGTTTTAAGTATTTTGCCCTGTGTATATTTTCTAATTAAGGCAAATTCTCCCTCGTTCACAACATAGGTTTTGTACTCTGTTATAATGGTGTAAACACCTTGCTCAACCATTACCAAGTAGTTTGCTGGGAAGTACATATCTCTCTCAGTGCAAAGTTGCGATTCAATCATTGCAGCAATGTGTAAATTTTCACAACTTATTTGTTTTATGTCTGCTGTAGTCGGTTTCATTTTCTTAAAGTTTAAATTTGACTTTACAAATGTAGCGGTATTTATTTTTATTAACTTGTCTGAAAATGTTAAAACAGTTGATTTTTGCTCTCAATTTAGTTCGTTCAGCGTTGGGAAAAAGCAATGTGTGTGATAGCACTCTTTGCTTTGTGCGTTGGATTTTTAGCTTGCGTACAACGGTGTGGCTTGGCGAAAGTGAGACTTCTTAGCTCCTTCCCTTGCTAAACCTTTAAATTTATTTTATGTTCAAATGTCTGTGTCAAAACGTTAAGCCCATTTTTGCTA
Source organism: Bernardetia sp. MNP-M8 (assembly GCF_037126285.1). Taxonomy (NCBI): domain Bacteria; kingdom Pseudomonadati; phylum Bacteroidota; class Cytophagia; order Cytophagales; family Bernardetiaceae; genus Bernardetia; species Bernardetia sp. MNP-M8. The sequence continues at coordinate 670,393 of NZ_CP147012.1, read as the reverse complement.
AGCCAATGTTATAAGCAGTCCTTTTCTGGTTAGTAAAAATCGTATTCATATCTATAAATTGTTGGTTTTAACTCTTTCTTGTTGAGTGAATTGTATATTTTCCAAGTGTTTTTTTTCATTATTAGACCGTATTGATTGTAACTGTAAATCCTAATAACTTCTCTGTCACACACCCACTTGTCTTCGGTCATTTTAATATCATAGTAACTTGCTTCTTTTATAAGTTGTCCGTCTAAGTTATAGTGCAAACTATCAACAGCATATAAACTAGGACTTTCAGAATGATGAGTTGAGTAATATTTTCTTTCAACAAGTTTGTTATTTCTATTATAAGTGTAGTTGGTAATATTGTATCCACACTTAACAGTATCTATTTTTTCAGTTATTCTACCATAATTATCAAAAGTTTCTTTTACTTGAAAGTTTTCGAACCGACTTGCTTTTATTTTTAGTTTCATCTTAGAACTTATGCTATATTTAGAAACAGTCTTTTTTACAATAGTATCTCCTTTTCGTTTCGTTCTGTAAGGATTCCAGTCATAGTAATGTTGTACTTTGATAATTAAACCTTTCTTCAGTTTGTATTTATAGTCATTAATGAATTTGTGATAAGTGTAATTTATATTAACTTCTTGTGTCTTTTGTCCAATTTCATTATACTTTTCAATATTCGTGTTTGTTGGTAATGCTTTTAATGAGTCGGTAAACCAATCTTCTGTTATTTGTTTAATTTTAAACTTTTTTATAAGAGCATCACTGATTATATTGTCATTGAGTTTGTCTTGCCCAATCAAATTTGATAGTGATGAAAAAGTTAATATTAATGTTAATATGGATGTATATCTTCTTAGCATTGCTTATAACGGTATGGCTTAGCGAATATGGGACTTCTAAGCTCGTCCCTCGCTAAACCTACAAAAGTTTATTTTATGTTCAAATGTCTGTGTCAAAACGTTATGCCCATTTTTGCCAAGCCAATGTTACCAGCTTTAATTTTTTAGTTATAACGCTACGTTTGTCTGCACAAGTACGTTTTTATGTGTAAATATGCAAAGTTCTAGTAAAAAAGTACAGTTCTTAAAAAGCTTTTAGACAAAACATAATTCTCTGAATACTAAATTTGTTTTTATTTTTCTGAAAAATGACAAGTTTTTAAAAAGTGCTTGTTGCAATGAATTATTTTTATTCTTTTTCGTGTTTCAGCTAGAAAACATTTTCATTTCGTAGGCTATGACTTTTTAGCCATCGTTACCAACTTTATTTATTTCTTTATAGAATAAAGTATTTTTCAAATATTCTTTTGTCAGTTTTTCATCAAAGTAGGGATAGACTTTCACATCAATCTCATAAATACTTAAACGAATTCCTTTATCTATGATTTGCAAATTGTTAATTGATTTATCTAACTCTTTAAAAAAAGAGTTTTCCCGTTCATATTTCTTTACTAGGTTTATTATTTTCTGACTTGCATAATTACTTGCTTTTGGTGATTCAGTTAATGCGTGAGGAAGTAATACAACAATTGCACTATCTGTTTGGTTCAATTTGTCGTAGCAATCAGAAATATTAGAGGCTAATTTGATTTTATTCAACTTCAAATCAGTTCCTGATGTGTTATAGTATGGATATTTTTTGTCAGCTAGTTTGTAAAAATTCAATGCGTCAGAATAGTTGTTGTTGTTGTAATGAATCACACCAATATTCATTGCTGCGTAATGTTTAAAATTGGTATTAGTTTCAAAAATTCCACGAGAATGGTCTTTTTCTGAATCATCAAGGTTTTTATCATCAAGGACTTTCATAAACCATTCTATAGCCATTTTTGTAGAGTCTATCTCTTGATAAATAGTAGGTATGTTATAAAGGTTTCGTCCATATTGTTCAGATTTTGGATAATCTTTTACTAATTCTTTGAAAATTAGAAGAGCTTCATATTTTTCTCCTTTCTCATAGTGAGCAAAAGCCAATTCAGCTTTTTTCATCATCTTCTTTTGTCCGAAAACTGAAAATGAAATCAGTATAAATGATATGGTTAGTAAATTTTTCATCTTATTGCTGGTAACGGTGTGGCTTGGCGAATATGGGACTTCTTAGCTCGTTCCTCGCTAAACCTTAAAAAGTTTATTTATTGTTCAAAAGTCTGTGTCAAAACGTTACGCCCATTTTTGCTAAGCCAATGTTGCCTGCAGTGCTTCTTCGTTTCTATAAGTTCAAAAATTGTTTTACAGTTTTCTCAAATTTATGAAATTCTTGAAATGGAAAATCTTTCTGTCTGTTTTCTGAAAACTGCTTGTCTTGCAATAAAAAATGTGTTTTTTGTAATTGAAAATAAAAAATAGAAATTAACTGTTTTACTTTTATCTCAAAAGTAACCATTAAATCGTATTTTTTTGGTTCTTCGTAAAATGATTCTCCGAATTCATTAATTGAAACTATGACCTTGTCCTGTTGTGTCATAATTTTGTTAATTTCAAATCTACATCCACCTGGTTCACCATACCAATAAAAAGTTATATCTTTTTGTCCATTAATTAAATTTGATAACGCTTGGATTAAGTCTAAATATGGTTCACTAAAAACGTGAGTTATAGTAAATTCAAAAGTCTTGTTTCTTATAAATAGAAAACAAGAACTCCAACCGTGTGAATTTAATGTCAGTAAAATATCAATGTTGTCAGTTTGCTCTATTTTATTATAGTTAGTCATAGCATTGCAGGCAACGGTATGGCTTGGCGAAAGTGGGATTTCTAAGCTCCTTCCCTCGTTAAACCTTGAAAAGTTTATTTTTATGTTCGAATGTCTGTGTCAAAACGTTAAGCCCATTTTTGCTAAGCCAATGTTAGTGGCATTTTTATTGCTTGTCTAACAGATTGAGTTGTCTTATAAACTCAGTAATATCCACTTGAAATTGTTTTGTGTATTTTCCGAAGTAGATATCAATATGAGGATAGTTTTCTATTGAACAACCTAGTGCATTACATAGAGTTTCATTTCCTATTTGATCTCCAAATTTACCATTTCCTCCTATCGTAAAGTTAAGCTTTAACTGAAAATCTCCATTAGGTCGGCAAATTGTCCAGTAGTCCGAATAGACATCAAGATTGTACTCAGATAAAACTATCCATTTTGAGGTTTCAAGTTTTGATTTTAATAATTCTAAATGTGCTTTACCCATAGTCATTTTCTATCTCTAATTGCCACTAACTTGTTTATAAACGCAACTGCGTTCAATTATTTTAAATAGTTTCGTTTATATTCGCTCTATCTGAACTCGGTTTTCCCAACATAATGAAGTTATCAGCGATGATTTCAGTAACATATTTCTTGTTTCCGTCCTTATCCTCATAACTACGTGTTTTGATTTTTCCCTCCAAATAAATCGAACTTCCTTTTTTCAAATACTTTCCTGCAATCTCTGCCAATGAACGCCAAACAATAATATTGTGCCATTCGGTTTGAGTTTGTTTGACTCCTTCACTATCTTTGTAGGATTCACTCGTCGCCAATGAAACTTTAACTAAAGTAATTCCTCCTTCAAGCGTTTGAACTTCTGGGTCTTTACCTAAATTTCCAATTAAAGTTACTTTATTTAATCCTTGCATTGTATTTTGATTGTAAAGGAGTGTTTTTTTCAAAAAAAGCAAAATATATTTTATATATCCAAATCATCTAATGGATTTTTTATTTTATCAAAACCTTTTGTAGTTACATGGGTATAAATCTCTGTTGTTTTGCTGCTTTGATGTCCTAATAAGACTTGAATGTAACGCAAATCCGTACCATTTTCTAATAAATGAGTAGCAAAAGAATGTCGCAAGGTGTGCATTGTTACCTTTTTATTTATATTAGCTTTTTTGGTCGCTTTTTTCAAAATCATTTGCAAACTTCGTACAAAATAAGGCACAATTTTTCCGTCTGAACTTTGCCCTTCAAAAAGCCATTCAATAGGTTTATACTTAATGTAATATTGTCTTAATAAAATTAATATTTTTTCAGAAAGAAGTGTATAACGGTCTTTTTTTCCTTTGCTTTGTGCTACTCGTATTTGCTTTCTTTGCGAATCAATATCTTGTATTTTGAGATTGATAACTTCACTTACTCTCAAACCAGCCGAATAAGTGAGCATAATCATTGTTTTATGTTTCAGGTTTGTAATTTTGCTGATAATTAATTGTACTTCTTCCTTACTCAAAATGGTTGGTAATGTACGTTCTTTTTGTGGTCGGTCTAAATAAATAGTTATTCTTTTTCCACCCAAAACACGCTCATAGTAAAATTTAATGGCATTGATAGCTTGGTTTTGATAGGAAATAGATACTTTTCGCTCCGAAACCAAATAACGTATAAATTCTATAGTTTCCACCTGCCCCACTGTTGTGATGTCTTTTTTATTATGAAAATTGATAAATTCCTCAAAAAGAGAAGTATAGGTTTTGAGTGTATTCGGGCTGTACCTCAACTCATTCAATTTTTATTTTTCCTTTCTGCCATCCTTTGGGTAGATATAGATTGATTCCTGTTTCATTTTCAACATCTATTAAGTTGTTTCTTAGATCAATGCTTCTAAGTCCTATCTTAGCTCTATTGTTATTTACAGATTCAAGAATAATTTTATCTGGAATAGTTCCAAGAAATCCATAAGATGTTAATTCATGATTGTTTAAAGCTGCTATTCGCCAGTCTTCTATTTGAGCTAATTCATATGGTGATATTTCACCTTTTGTCAAAGCATTCAACAATTTTGGCTTTAATTGAGTATATATAGTATCTTTAGAATTGTAATTCACAGAGATTGAATTATGATGACTTAAAATCACTGACGACCATACGTTATTCCCTATAAGTTGTTCACTTGGAAAACCATATTTATTTATGATTTGCTCCAGTTTTCCTATCTGATGTTCGCTATGAGGTGCAAATTTTTTTTCAGAATACCTTCTTTTAGATTTTTGCCCAATTCTAAGTAATGCTCCAAATGCTTTTTTCTGATCTTTTTTAATCATTTCATGTACTTGTTCTTTTATCTGAAAGTTCAGTTTCGATAAGTATATTTTATGAAGGGAATCATAAGCTGATATGATTTGAACCCATTCTCCTTGTTCTTTTAAAGATTGTAAGTTGTCATTTTTGTTGATGCTTTCCAGTGTCCAACCAGCCTTTATCCCAAGGCTAGTGAACTTCAATGCTGATTTATAATCTTTTTCAAATACACTGAGTTCAGTAGCAACTTTGATATCTCTTAAAAATAAAAAATCAAACTTTTTAAATAGTGAATCAAATAGACTAATTGCAGAAGTGTATTCTCCTTCAACAATTAGCTGTTCGCATTCGATAACCTTCAAATGATAGTTCAGGTAGTTTTCTTGAGCAGTACTTTTAGTAGAAAATAAAAGATAACATATCAGAATAATAGTAAGGGAAAGTTTTGTCATCAATAGAGAAGTGTTTTGTAATAGTTGCTAACTTATTAATAAATGCGACTGCGTTCAATTATTTTTACAAAGGTTTCGTTTATGACAGAGTTTGTAATAAATGGCAAATGAAATTTTATGTAGTTGCATTTCATTTACCATTCATCATTCACAATGCAAAAAATTACGCTTTTTTCAAACCTAATTCTATCAAACGCTCATTCAAAAACTCTCCTGCTGTGATGTCTTCAAACTGTTTTGGGTTTTGTGCATCAACACAGTTATCCAAACAACTCAAATCCATTTCCGAACGTGGGTGCATAAAAAACGGAATCGAATAACGAGAAGTATTCATTTTGTCTTTTGGAGGATTAACTACTCTGTGAATCGTAGATTTTAGTTTGTTGTTTGTCAAACGAGAAAGCATATCGCCAACATTTACAACTACTTGCTCAGGAAGCGCAGTAATCGGAATCCATTTGTCATCACGACGCAAAACCTGCAAACCGTCAGCACTTGCACCCATCAGCAGCGTAATCAAATTGATGTCGCCATGAGCAGCAGCACGAACAGCATCAGGAGCTAATTCTTCTGGATTCGGAATTGGAAAATAATGGATTGCTCTCAAAATACTATTTCCATTATGAATTTTATTATCAAAATAATGTTCTTCTAAACCCAAATACAAAGCAGCAGCTTGTAAAAGTTCTTTACCCGAATTTTCTAAAGTTTGATAGGCGTGAGTTGTATATTTTTCAAACTCAGGAGTTTCATTTGGAAAAATATTATCAGGATATTCCATCAAAGCCGAATCAGTAGCTTTGTCTTTTTCCTCAAAAATTTGTCCGACGTGATAAAATTCTTTCAAGTCAGGCGTTTTGAAACCCTTAGCCGTTTCTCTTCCTTTGCTGATATAACCACGCTGACCTGCAAGAGCCAAGTTTTCGTATTTGCGTTTGGTATCTTCTTCTAACTGGAAAAAATCTTGTACCGAACTGTACAATTTATCTCTATCGTCATCTGCCAAACCGTGATTTTTGACAGCTACAAAACCAATATTTTCCCACGCTTTGCCAAGTTCTTGTACAAATTTTGCTTTGCGCTCTCCACCTGCTCTAAAGTCTGCCAAATCTACCGACGGAACTTCATCATATAAAATATCGCTCATAGTATTTTTTTATTTATTGATTTAAAAGGAAATTTTTAGTAAAATAATGAAATCTTTGTGCATTTTCAAAATTGAAAAAATATAAAAAACATTTCAATAAATAAGGAAACCAACTAAAGGATGCGTATTTTTGCAACTTCTATCAGAATCTATCATCCGTATTTATATAAAAAATGAAAAATCCTTTTTGGAAATATGCTTTTTTAACGGCTGCAACAATGGCTGTTGGCGTGCTTTTACTTAATGTTACTCTTCATTTGCTTGGCAAAAATCCATTTAGAGAAGCTGAGTTTATGTTTATGCCGATTTACTTTGGACTTCTAGTGTGGGGGATGTTTCGTTACAGAAGAGAAATTATGAAAGGCTATTTAGAAGGCTGGCGAGCAATTAGTTTTGGTCTTTTGGCTAATTTTGTAGCTATTGTTTTGTATTGTGGACTTTTATATGGTTTTCTTCGTACTATTCCTGAGGCTTTAGAAAAACATCAAATTGAAGTAGATGCTTATAATATAGCTCTAAAAGAAGGAGCAAAAGCGCACATGGAAGAATCAGAAGAATTAAGTGGGTTGCTTTTAGAAGCCTCAAAAAAGAATGAGCGAATTACACCTGCTGTAATGGCAATAGATAAATTCTTCAAAATGGGAACTATTGGTTTTGTAATTGTAATGGTAGCTGGTCTTTTTATGATGAAGAGAAAACCAGAGAATGAAATTGTGAATGGTAAATGATTAATTGTGAATGGTACTATTTAAAGAATTATGTATTCATTTATCACTTATAATTTACAATTCACCATTTAAGAGTTTTCCATCATTTAACTGTATTACATTATCAATAATTGGATGATTTTTTAGCCATTCGTCATGAGTGGTTAGAATTATTGTTTGTCCGTTTGCTTTTAGTTTTTCAAAAACCTCAAAAACTTCTATGGCATTTTTTCTGTCTAAATGGGAAGTTGGTTCGTCAGCAAAAAGAATGGCAGGTTTTCGTATTAATGCCCTTGCAATTGCTGTGCGTTGGAGTTCGCCACCTGAAAGAATATCTATTTTTTGATTTAATTTATGCGAAATTTGAGCTAAAGTAGCAGCTTCTTTACTCATTGTTTCCATTTTTTTGGAAGAATAATTTAAAGGAAGCAGAGGAAGGATAATATTTTGCTCAACGCTAAGTCCTTGAATAAGATTGAAATGTTGGAATACGATTCCTATATGTTCTCTTCTAAACTGTGTCAAAAATTTCTCTGACCAGTGCGAAACATTTTCTTCCAAACAAATATAACTCCCCGAAGTCGGTTTTGTAAGTCCAGCCAAAATACTAATCAGAGTAGTTTTTCCAGAACCTGATGAGCCTTTCAAAAGCGTACAACTTCCTTTTTTTATAGACAAAGAAATATCAGACAAAGCGACAAATTCATTGCTTTTTCCTTTATTGAATATTTTATTGAGATTTTGGGTTTGGAGAGCGAGCATTTTTGTTTTTATCTTGTAATGTGATAGTTCTAATTTATGTTTTTTAATTGTAAATTAGCTGCTCACAAAAATACTCTTTAATTCATGAACAAAATAATATACTTCTTTTTTTTCTTTTTGATTTTTAGCTGTAAATCATCTTCGCCACCTCCTTTACCTCACGAAATAAAAAGACCTTTATCAGTTTGGGAATTAGAAATAAAAAATCTAATTGATAATAAATTATCAGAATCTACTAGATTGATTGTACAAAAAATGACAGCATATAATATAATTACAAGCTCTCATATTTCATATAGTGCAATACCTTCGGAACAATGGAAAAATTTTGAAGAGTTGAAAAAACAAGCAAGTAGTGAAGAATTAATTTTGCTTATGGATTATCCAAACTCAAGTGTTAAAGGTTATACTTTTTTATGCTTGTTAGAGAGAAAAGAGCTTGATGTTTATCCTATCCTAAAAAAACATTATTATGATACTAATTTGGTTACTATGCAGGAGGGTTGCATAATTTATAGAGATAGAATAGGAAATTTTTTTGTAGAAAATTCTATTGCTAGTAAGCGAATTAAAGAAAATGAAGTAGATTCTCTAAAGAAAATTGCTTTATATGACAAAAAATACCAAATGAGCTATAAAAACGAATTGCTTATTCAAATAGAACCTAATGAAACAGATTATGAAAGAATAAGAGAAATTGCTATAGTAGAAAGAAATCCTATTGCTGTTTTAGCTTTATCAAAATATAAACAAGACCAAGACAAAGAACTTATAAAAAGTCTTATCAATAATGAACAAACAAGGTATTTTGGTATTCGTTGTGTAATACATTTTCCAGATACTGAATTTTTTCCTCTTTTAGAATCTTATCATGATGAAGAAATAAAAAAAAGAACAGATTTTAGTTATACTACATACAGAGTTTTGTATAAAGCGATTGTTCAATATCAAAATCAAGAATCTATTTATTTATTGAAAAAAACGCTTACAAAAGCTACAAATAGTGCAAGTGAGTATCATAAAAAATACATTTGGATAGCATTAACTAAATATCCTAACTCAATTTACAATGAAATTTTCAATCAACTAGATGCTGAAATAAAACAAGATTCTCTATCTGAATTATATTTGCAAGAAATAGAAATAGACTAATTTGTTCCTGTAAATCATCAATCATACAAAATTACTAAAATGAAAAAATGGCTTTCTCCTGTTACTTTAGAAGGAAATTTAGTGCAACTAATTCCTCTTTCACGTTCTCATAAAAAAGAACTTTTAGAGGCTACATCTGATGGAGAGTTATGGAACTTGTGGTTTACTTCTGTTCCTTCTCAAGAAAAAATGGATATTTATTTAGATTTTGCTTTTTCAGAACAAGAAGCAAATAGAGCTTTGCCTTTTGCTATTATTGACAAAAAAACAGGGAAAATAATTGGCTCTACTCGTTTTTGTAATGTTGTAGAATCTAATAAAAGAGTAGAAATTGGTTATACGTGGTACTCAAAAAGCTATCAAAGAACAGGAATAAATACCGAATGCAAATATTTATTGTTGCAATATGCTTTTGAAAAATTAGAATGTATTGCTGTGGAGTTTCGCACAAGTTGGCACAACCAAGCATCAAGAAAAGCAATAGCAAGACTAGGCGCAAAACAAGATGGCATTTTGAGAAATCATCAAATTGCTTCAAATGGAACGTTGAGAGATACAGTTGTTTTTTCGATTATCAATATTGAATGGCAAGGTGTGAAAAAACTATTGGACTTTGAGATGAGTAGGAAAAGGTAACAATTAGAATCTAAACTCTAACTAGACATGCTGTTATTATAAGTAAATGAGTAGAATTAAATATAACTAAAAATACAGTAACTTATTGGTAAATGATTTATATGATTTTGTATTATCCTGTAATTATCATAGTAATCATATAAATCACTCGCTAATCATTTATTACTTATATTTAATTCTGTTCAAGGACTTATTTACTTCAATTCCAACAAAACCACATTTTCCACATGATGTGTCTGTGGAAACATATCAACAGGTTGAATGGCTTTTACAGCATATTTTTCATCCAAAAGCTGCAAATCTCGTGCTTGTGTAGCTGGATTACAACTCACATAAACAATGCGTTTTGCTCCAATTCTCAAAAGCATATTGATTACATCTGGGTGCATTCCTGCTCGTGGTGGGTCGGTCAAAATTACATCTGGACGAGCGTGTTTATTCAAAAACTCTTCATTCAAAACATCTTTCATGTCGCCTGCATAAAAAAGTGTATTATCAATTCCATTTAATTTAGAATTGATTTTTGCATCTTCAATGGCTGGTTCGATATATTCTACTCCAATTACTTGTTTGGCTTGTTTGGCTACAAAGTTTGCTATTGTTCCTGTTCCTGTATAAAGGTCATAAACGACTTCATCGCCTGTAAGCTGTGCAAAATCTCTAGTAATTTTGTATAAATTATACGCTTGAATAGAGTTAGTTTGATAGAATGATTTAGCTTGAATTCTGAATTCTAATCCTTCCATCGTTTCAGTAATATAATCTTTTCCAGCAAAACAAACAATATCCAAATCTTGGAAAGTATCATTCCTCTTTGTGTTTACAACATATTGTAAAGATGTAATCTCAGGAAAAGAGGTCTTTATAAATTGCATTAACTTTTCTACCTCTTCATTAAATGCTGTAACCTGTAACATAACCATCAAATCTGATGTTGTCTGAGAATTTCGAATCATCAAATTTCTCAACAGACCTTCAAAAGCCATTACATTATAAAATTCTAAATCATGTTCTCTAGCATATTTATTGACTGCCAAACGAATAGAATTTGAAGGCTCGGCTTGTAGATAACATTCGTTCAGATCTACAAGTTTGTCATAACGCCCTGGAATATGAAAACCCAAAGCACGATTATCAAAATCTTGTCCTGTTGCTATTTGTTCGCTGGTAAGCCAACGACGAGAAGAAAATGTAAATTCTAATTTATTTCTATAAAACCTAGTGTTTTCTGATGCTAGAATAGGTGTTATTTTTGGTAATTCGATTTTTGCAAGACGTTCTAAATTATCTTTTACTTGCTTTTCTTTATAAAAAAGCTGTCTTTCATAGCTCAAATGTTGCCATTTACAACCTCCACAAATCCCAAAGTGCTGACAAAAAGGTTCTACTCTTTCATCAGAATAAGAATGAAATTTTACAACTGTGCCTTCCCAATAACTTTTTCGTTGCTTTGTGATTCGTAAATCGACCACATCTTTAGGAACTACTCCTGTAACAAAAACAACTCTTCCTTCTGCTTCTTCTGGTCTTGCAATACATTTTCCTTCTGCTCCTGCATCAAGAATGACAACGTTTTCTATAATTCGATTTTTATTTTTTCTTCTTCCCATATTTACTATTCTGATAATATTTTACTTGTATTGCATCAAAGCTCACAGTATATTTTTGCTATTTTGATTGTTTTTAATTTCAATGTACAAAGTTAGGAAAAATAAAATAGCTGTATTAAAGTTTTTCATTCAAAAAGACAAGAAACAATTTATTTTACTCAGCCTACTTCCTTCTTAGCTTTGTTAGTCTTATGACACCAATAAAAAATAAATTCTCAAAATAATAACTAGAAATAATCTCAAAAAATTAGGTTGGTAAAAAAATAATTCTTACCTTTGCAACTCGTTAAAGAAAGCCATAGGAAAAAGCCTAAGCTACTGCGTTTAATTAAGTTTTAATTAATAAAAAATATTATAAGATTTATAATACAATTATTAAAGTTTGAAACTTAACTATTGAAATATAGAAAACTTTGATTTAAAAGTACATATCAAAAAATCAGAATTAATTCTAATTTGTTTATGTACCTCTTTTCTGTTCACTACACAAGAAGTCTTTGTTGAGTTAGCTTGCGTTGCGAAAATTAATTTAATTAGTAAATAATTAGGCTGATTTTCAAATCACAAAATAAACCGTTCAACGCCTCCCACAAAAGCTTCTCACTTAGCACAAACCTCAAAGTCATCTAGGTTTCGTCTTTTTGCTCTTATCAACACTTGATACAATACCGTATTTGTTTAATTTACTAAAAAATAGACTATAATAAATTTGAAATAAAATTCTGCATACATACTATGTAGTTTTTATTCAATGCTTTTTATTTTTTATTAGATTAGTTGTGCAAATAGCCTTTGTTTATCCAAATTGATACACACTCTGACCGTCTGCTTATCGTTTTTTTAAGTTGCTTTCTAAAAATTATTTTATACATATAATTTATTATATTTTCTATATGGAAAAGACAACAGAAAAAACAGTTGAATCAACAGAAGTAACATTGAAATTTACAGACATGAATTTGTCTGACGAAGTAAAACGTGCTGTTGAATCTATGGGATTTGAATCTCCATCACCTATTCAAGCAGAAGCAATTCCTCATTTATTGGAAGGAAGAGATGTAATTGGACAAGCACAAACAGGAACAGGTAAAACAGCTGCATTTGGTATTCCTCTTATTGAAAGAATCATCAAAGCAAATGAAAACAGCGAATTTGATAGAAATTCAAGATTACCAAAAGGAATTATTTTATGTCCTACTCGTGAACTTGCTGTTCAGGTAGCAGGAGAATTAGAAAAATTAGCAAAATACCGTAAAGATATTTTTGTAACAGCTATTTATGGAGGCGAATCTATTGAAAAACAAATTCGTAATCTTAAAAGAGGTGTTCAAATCGTAGTAGGAACTCCAGGTCGTACAATTGACCATATCAAAAGAGGAACTTTAAAGCTAGAAGAAATTACAAACATAATTTTGGATGAAGCTGATGAGATGCTTAATATGGGATTCAAAGAAGATATTGAATTGATTTTAGAGCAAATCACAACTGAACACCAAACAGTTTTGTTTTCTGCTACAATGCCAAAACCAATTCTTCAAATTGCTAAAAAATACCAAAACAATCCAGAAATTGTAAAGGTAATTAGCAAAGAATTGACAAGTGATAATATCGAACAATCATTCTTACCAATTAATCCGAATTATAAAACTGATGTTTTAGTTCGTTTGTTGGCTTACAATGGTTGGGAATCAATGCTTATTTTCTGTAACACAAAACAGAGAACAGATGAAGTAGCTGAAACACTTATTCAAAAAGGATATGCAGCAGAGGCATTACACGGAGATTTAGCTCAACACCAACGTAACTTGGTAATGAATAAATTTCGTCATGGTCGTGTTCAGATTTTGGTAGCAACAGATGTAGCTGCTCGTGGAATTGATGTTGATAATGTAGAGGCAGTTATTAATTATGATGTGCCTTTAGACCCTGAGTATTATGTTCACCGTATTGGTCGTACAGGTCGTGCAGGAAATAAAGGTGTTTCGATTACATTTATTTCTGGTCGTAGAGAAGTATATCGTTTGAATGATATTGAGCGTTATTCTAAGTCTAAAATTTCTCAAGGAACAATTCCTACTCAACAAGAAGTTTTGGCTAAGAAGCAATTACGTTTTATGGAAAACTTGAAAGCAACTATCAATGATGAGAAAAAAGCTGAAGAATTAGAAGGCTTTACTGCTCTTATTGAGATGCTAGAAATAGAAGGAATCACTCCAAAACAAGTAGCTGCTGCTGTTTTGAGTCTTCAAATTTCAAATAAACCTACTGACCGTCTTTCAGAAGCTGATATTTTTGACAGTGGAGACAGAAGAAGAGATGGACGTGGTGGAAGAAATGACAGAGGTGGACGTGATAGAGGTGGACGTAACGACCGTAGAGGTGGTGGACGTGATAGAGGAAGTCGCAATTCTTCTCGTCGTGATGACAGAGGTGGAAGTCGTGACCGTAACGATAGAGGAAGCCGTCCTTCTTACAAAGACCGTGGCGACCGTGCTGATATGGTTCGTTTACGTATTGACTTGGGTGCAACTGAAAATGTACGTAAAGGCGATATCTTAGGAGCAATTGCAGGAGAAACAGGAATGCGTGGTGACAAAATCGGTGCTATTCGTGTAAATGAAAAAGAATCTTTTGTAGAAGTACCACAATCTGACGTTGATAACATCATCAGAGTAATGAACAAATCTAAAATCAAAGGTAAAAAAGTAGAGTTTGAAAAAGCTTAGTAACAATTACGAATTAAAAATTACGAATTACAGTTTTAACTTGCTAATTATTAATTAATTAACAAATAAAAAGTAGCAGTTTATTTAATTCTTATTCCTTTAGATACTATATTTAAAAATCCATTTTTCTAAATTTATTTTTAGGGAAATGGATTTTTTGTTTTTTAAATGTAAAGCAAAAAAATAAGTGATACATTTTTTTGTATCACTTATTTGAAGTTTTTTTCAATATAGAATAGACTTTGGCTAATTATTCAGCTTGAATACTTTTCATAATATTGAGAGCTGCATCAGCATTATTATGAACAATCGTAACAATAAAGTTAAGTTCGCCATTTGGATCTAACATACAAGCAAAAAAAGTAGGCACTCCTTCAATTTCACCTTCTGCATACAAACCAGAAAAACCATTGAACTCAATCGCATCAGCATCTTCCACATCCATTCCAGATGCAGCAGCCATTTCGATAAGAGCTTCTTTCAAGTTGTCTTCTGTAAGACTTGCATCATTAATTGGATAAATTCCAAAAAGATGAATTTGAGCGTTATCAGATTTTCCTTCAAATTTTTCATCTGTGTTTGCAGTTTCTGAAAAACCAGCAGGAACAGTGAAAGAAAGACCATAACTTTCCCAAGTGTAATCAGTTTGTGCTTGTGCAACACCAAAAACAAACAGAGAAAGTATAAAAAATACAGCCGTAGAAAAAACGTTTTTTGACATAAATTTAATAAAATTAAAAGATTAAAGCACCTTGTTTTTTTACTCAAATTATATGCTAATTTTTTCATAAAATAGAGTTATACACATTATTTATTTTTTAGAGTTCATCTTCCATTCTTCTCTTGCTGTTTTTGAAATTGCTATCAGAGCTAGAAATAGAAAACTAAAGCCGAATAATGGTACAGAGATTATTTTTATCAGGCTTAACTCCATTCCCTTTTTTTGATTTTGTATCATATCGCCTACATTTACTTCAAAAAAAAGTATTTCTCCAAAAATAAAACAACCCAAACAAACTAAAGCTACAATCCAACTCATTACTCTAGGAAATTTCCATAAAAGACCAGCAACTCCAAGTAGTATAAAACCCAAAAAAGTAAGTCCTAGTCCTTCACTAACTGAAATATGACCTCCTGTTTGAGTGGAAAGAGTAATAATTCCTATTCCTATACTTATAAAAGCAAATGAAAAGATTCTATGTATTCTTAAAAAATAAGGTTTTTCTTCTGTTTTGTCTTGATTGTTTTCTTCAAATTTGTCTAAAATAGTGTCATTATTCTGTATCAATAAACGAGGTTCAGAAAAACTGGAATGCTGACTGAAAGAAATAAGGAAAACAAAAATAGTAAAAAACAGAGTGAGAGTTACAATAGAATCTGTGCTAAGCCAGTTTGTTTTCAAAACCACACAAATAGAAAATAAGATAATGAAATAAAAAGCATTTATTATTATTGCTCTTTTATAAAAAATGCTTATCAAAACACCTACAAAAAAAGGAAGTAGAGTAAAAAATGATAGCATTTCGTGTTGAGAAAAATCTATACTAATCAAATTTATATTTAAGTTTTTGATTTGTCGTTTTACTGTAAAATCAACAATATAAAATAACAAACAACCCACACAAGCATAAAACCCCAAAACTAAGTTCCTAAAAGCAGTTGATTTCATAATTTATTTAATTTATATCGTGATATTTTTAGTGCAAACCTAATTAAATCTAATCAATTTTGTATATTTAACGACAGTTCTATTTTCTATTTTGAGAGCAAAAAAACACCTTAAGAAACGTCATTTTTTTTATAGAAAAGGGATGAGATTGTAGTATTCTAAAATTAAATACACAAAATCTTAGATTTTTTAATTATTTTTTGCATATTTGAAATAATTTAGCTTAACTTATCGTAGCTTAATCAAACAATTTTTGTTTCTTTGTACATGATTAACTCAAAAGTATAAAAATGAGTTAAACAAAGTAAATCCAAAAGAACAAAGAGCCATAAAAAAGAATCACAACAAACTAAAATAAACTTTTGGTAGTTGATACTAAATAAATTAAGATTACAAATAATCTATTCAAATTAATTTCTATACTGTATTGTATTATTAGAATGTAAATACACATTTTTTAGAGTTAAATTAATTTTGATAGAAATTAAAATATAAAACAAGACCAAAAACCTTGAAATAATCATTCAATGATGTCAGACGTTACAAATTATAATTTCGGAACAGAACCTTCAATCATCAAAGTAATTGGTGTTGGTGGTGGTGGTGGCAACGCTGTTGCACATATGTATTTGCATGGAATAAAAGGAGTAGATTTTTATATCTGTAATACAGATATACAAGCACTTGATTTGAGTCCTGTTCCAAACAAAGTACAGATAGGAAAAACACTTACACAAGGACTAGGCGCAGGAGCAAATCCTGAACGTGGTAGAAGTGCTGCTCTTGAAAGTAAAGAAGATATAAAAACAATATTAGGAGATAATACCAAAATGCTTTTTATTACTGCTGGAATGGGTGGTGGTACAGGTACAGGTGCAGCTCCAGTAATTGCCGAAATTGCTCAAAGTTTGGGTGTCTTGACTGTCGGAATTGTAACTGCTCCATTTAGCTTTGAAGGCAGACCTAAGCGAGTAAGAGCGCAAGAAGGTGTAAATGCACTTCGTGAACATTGTGATACTGTATTAGTGATCTTAAACGATCGTTTGAGAGATGTATATGGAAAGGCTTCTATGCGTGAAGCATTCCGTCAGGCTGATAATGTTCTCTTGAAAGGAGCAAAATCTATTGCTGAAATTATTACTGTTTCAGGTACAATCAACGTCGATTTTGAAGATGTTCGTACTGTTATGCAGGGTGCAGGTGCTGCTGTTATGGGTTCATCTACTGCTGAAGGGGAAAACAGAGCAAGACGTGCAGCTGAAGGAGCTATTTCTTCTCCTCTTCTTAATAATACCAATATTTTTGGGGCAAAATATATCTTGCTTTCTATTGTTATTGGAAATGAAGAAGAATTCCAAATGGATGAACTTGAAGAAGTTACTGATTACGTACAAGAACAAGCTGGCGACGATGCAGAGATTATCTTTGGTCAAGCAACTGACGAAACCCTTGGAGACAGTATCAGCGTTACTATCATTGCTACTGGTTTTGAGCATTCAGAAGATTTGCCACCAGAAAGACCTGAACGTAAAGTATATGACCTTACAAGTAACAAAAGAATTAAAAATAGAATCGAAGTAAAAGACTACGAGAAAAAAGATTTTTTTGAAGAAAGGGAAAAACAAGAAACAGTTCAACAAAACCGAGTAGAAACACCAATTCAAAAGCAGCCTGTTGAAGAAACTAAACCTGTTTATACAGAGCCTAAGAAGAATGATAAAATAATTTTTAGTTTGGAAGATGATTATTTTAATGAAGACGATTCAAAAAAAAAAATAACTAATCAAGCACCACAAAATACGCCTGCCGTAAGTGCTTATGGTTATATGAATCAGCATTCTCAAAACTCTAGTAGTCAGCAGAATACGAATCAGCAAAATACAAATTCATCTTCTGATTCAAATCAGAGTAATGGAAATTATGCTTCTCAAAATACAGTTACTCAAAATCAAGTAGCAGAGAAAAGAGTTGAACAACAACGTCCAGTTTCTGTTCCTACCAAAAGTCTTTCTGATTTGAGTGATGAAGAATTACAAGAACGTAGAGATGTTCCTGCTTATCTTCGTAGAAATATTAAACTCAAAGAAATGCCTCATTCATCAGAATCTTCTAGTTCTCGTTATAAAGTAGATGAAGATAATGAGCTTTTGGGAGGAAATCGTTTTTTACACGATAATGTGGATTAATTCTAAAAAACACAAAACGCCTTTTTTGAAAAAAATAAGGCGTTTTTTTATGTAAAAAATCCTTATTTATCAATTATTTTACTTTATGAAAAATTTTATTTGCTTATGCTTTTATATAATTCTCTTCTTAAACTTCTCGTCTTGTACTTGTATTAAAAATAATAAAAGTAAAAAAGATATAGATATTCTAGGAGTATGGTATCCAGAAAAACCCAATGGGAATACTAGAGTTCGCATAGATGAGAAATTATTTATTTCTGAAGGAATAGTAGATATTGAAAAATTTAAAGATAGAAATACAGTAAGATTCAGGATAAAAGACTCAATAAAAATAATAGAAAAAAAAATACTCAAAAGTGAAGAAAATCAAAATATAATTTCTATGATTGCTTCTAGGCAACAAAATGGAGAAACTCAATATAACTTTCTTTTATTCACTCAAACAGAAGTAAAAGGAATAATGACCATTTTTTCAGATATAAGTGGTGGATTTGAAACTATAGAGCAAAGTAAAAATGCCCTTAAAAAGGCTAAATTTCAGAATATAAATCAAGAACTTTTCTTTTCAGAAGAATATACAAAAACAGTTTTTCCTACTCTCAAATCAATGGAAAAAATTACAAAAGAAGATTATATTACAGTAGTTAAATATGTTCGGAGTTATGAAAGAGAATTAATGGCTTTTGCAGCTACTCAAGAAGATGATTTTATTGAAGGAACTCCATACAGAATAGATAAAATAGCAAAAAAAATAGCACAAAAAAAACTCTATTTTTTAGGTTATAATCCTTTTGATTTACCTGAAGATGGCAATTATCTCAAAAAGTTTGAAGGTGATAAGGAAATCGAAGAATTGAATAATACAAAATCAGAATTTAGATTTTAGAAAAATGATTTTAAAAATAAGTTTGAAAACTATCTTCTCTGCTCTTAAACGAGGACTATTTTTCTAACTTCACATTCATTATAGAACATTTTACTGAGTTCTAAGAATTTTTAACACTCAAAATGCAGCGATTTTAACATTTCTCTCGTTTAAATGTTAAATCAACATCATTAAAACCCTAAAATTACATTTATGCACAATATATTGTTAGCCGAAGACGACCATAATTTAGGTCAAATTTTAAGCGAGTATTTAGAAATCAAAGGATTTGGTGTTACACTTGCCAGAGATGGAAAAGAAGCATTAGACGCATTTTTTAAAGAAGATAACGTTTTTGACATCTGTATCTTAGACGTAATGATGCCAAATATAGATGGCTTTACGGCAGCTAAAGAAATTAGAAAAATAGATAAGCATACACCTATTGTATTCTTGACTGCAAAAGGAATGAAAGAAGACCGTATAGAAGGACTTCAAATTGGAGCAGATGATTATATGACAAAGCCATTTTCGATGGAAGAATTACTTCTTCGTGTACAGGCTATTTTGCGTCGTACTATTGTTGCAGATAGCTCTCCAGCACTTCGTAAATTCAATATTGGTGAACTTCTTTTTGATTATGATGCTCAACTTCTCAAAACAAACAATGGAGAAGAAACAAAACTCACTTCAAAAGAAACTGAGCTTTTACGTATGCTTTGTGAGAACAAAAACCAAACTTTGGAACGCTCAAAGGCCTTAAATGAAATTTGGGGCGACGATAATTATTTCAATGCTCGTAGTATGGATGTTTATGTAACAAAATTACGTAAATATCTTCGTGCAGATGCTCATCTCAAAATTTTGAATGTTCACGGAACAGGATTTAAATTAGTAGAACTTGATGAGAGTTCTATTTCATAATTTATTCTTATCAGAGAAAACAATATAAAATCAAAAAAAGACTCTTCATTTATTTGAAAAGTCTTTTTTTAGTTTATAACTGAAATCCCATTACCAAAATATCATCTATTTGGTTATATCCACTTCGCCATTTTTCTAATGTATCAGCTAAAATTTGTTTTTGTTCTCTCATAGACAAATGTGCATTCTGACTAAGGAGTTCTCTTAAATTTTTTCGCATAAATTTACTTCCCTTCTCTCCTCCAAATTGGTCTTGGTATCCATCTGAGAAAAGGTAAATTTTTGTTCCTCTTATCCAATCGAATTCGTGAGTAGTAAATTCTTCAGAGAAAAGTTGTTTTCCACCAATACTCATTCTATCTCCTTTTACCCAATATTCGTTTCCATTTTGTACTATAAAAACAGGGTTTTTTGCACCAGCAACATAAATTTTTTGTTTCTCTTTATTTAATGTTACGATAGCCATATCCATTCCATCTCTATTATGAGTTATGGTTTGTTGAAGAATATCGGCAATTTGTTCCTGCATTTCTTTAAGAATATGAGCAGGATTTGTAATATGCTTTGTCTTGACAATCTCATCTAATAGTGTACTTCCAATCATAGACATAAATGCCCCTGGAACTCCATGTCCAGTACAATCTACTGCACTGATGACCCAACAGTTTTCTTTTTTATTATGATACCACCAATAAAAATCACCACTTACAACATCTTTTGGACGAAAAAAAATAAAGTAGTCTTTTAATGTATTAGGTAATAATTCTTCTTTTGGTAAAATAGAATCTTGAATACGCTTTGCATAATTGATACTTTTTTGAATATATCTATTCTTTGCTTCTAATTTTTCATTTTGTTGAATAGTTTCTTCATAGGCTTCCTTCAATAACTCTGATTTTTGATTCAGTTCTTGGGTTCTTTCCTCTACTAATTTTTCTAGTCCTTGTGTATAATTTATTATTTCAGCTTCTAATTTTTTCCGTTCTGTAATCTCAAAGCGTATGGCTTGGTAACGATAAGGTTTATTTTTTTCATCCAAAAAGGGAATAATTGTGGTATAAACCCAATATTTATTTCCTTCTTTATTTATGTTACAAACTTCTCCACGCCAAACTTTACCAGAAGAAATAGTCTGCCACATATTAATAAAAAACTCATCCGAATGATGGTCAGATTTTAAAATTCTGTGATTTTGTCCTAATAGTTCTGCTCTTGAATATTTCGATATTTCACAAAACTTATCATTGGCATAAATAATATCTCCTTTTACGTCAGCAGCAGCTACAATAGCTGATTCATCAATGGATAATTTTTGATACTCTAGTTCGATTTGTGTATGTTTCATTTGGGTAACATCTCTCAAAACAACAGAAGTACATAGAAATTTTCCTTCTTCATCATATTGATTAATAGCTGACACAATCACAATCAATTTACTTCCATCTCCACATAAAAGATTGTATTCTGTTCGTGTAGAGGTTTCTTTAGTTCTTAGTGCATCTCGCTGAGAAATTTTGAGATTAATTTTCAAAAACTCTCTTACATGTTCGGTAACTAATTGTGCTGCTTCAAATTTAGATTTTCTATAAAATTGCTGATTTGCCCAAATTACTTCATCCTCATCATTCAAATAAAGTAACATCACAGGGAGTCGCTCATAAAAATCTGTAGAAATATAATCTTCTTTATAAACAGAAATCCAAATACCTACCTGCAAATTTTCTAAAGGCATAGCCTGCATTTTAATAGAAAAAGGCAACTCGGTATGTAAAATTTGGTTGAAAGTAAGCGAAGAAATAATATGAGAATGAAAAGTCTTGAAAACTAACTCATTAATATAAGGTTCTAACTCAGAGGGGAAATAATCAACTAATTTTGTACCTCCTAACTCCTCAAATTTCTTAAAATCAGTTTTGGAAAATGAAGATATTCTTCCTTCATCAGAAAATATGTTTTGAATAACTGATTCTCTATTTATTTTTATAAATATATGCTCTTTTAAATCTAATAAATCAATTATTTTATTTGCTTTACTCATTATTATTCCATTGAGTTCTAATTTCCTTTTCTCTGAATAAATGCTCGTCGGTGTGGACACTGACAAGGGCTATAACCTGCCGTTGTTAGTGTCCCACCAACGACATAGTGCAGGAAAATATTTGTGTATCTATACTTAGACAAATTTACAATTTTGTGTATTACTAAGTACAGTAAATTAATTAGAAAAGCAAACAACGTAAGAAAAAAATAACTAATCAATCTAAAAACGTATCCCAATAATCAAAATATCATCTACTTGATCTCTGTCTCCTTTCCATTCTGTAAGTTCTCGCTGTAATGCTCTTCGCTGCTGAGTCATAGAAAGATGTTGATGGTTTTGCAAAAATTCTCTCAAACGACGACGTAAATATTTTCTATCTTGCAGTCCTCCAAACTGGTCTTGGAAACCATCAGTAAGTAAATAGACAGTATCGTGTTTCTGAATCTGAATCTGTTGTGATTTGAATTCAAAATCTCCATCCATTTTTCCACCTATAGATTGTCTGTCAGCTTCTATTTCAAACACTCTTTCTTTGTCTTCCGAATTGAACAAATACATTTGATTTCTTGCAGCAGCAATTTCCAATATATTTGTTTGTTTATCCCAAGTGCAGAGTGTCATATCCATGCCATCTTGTGTAAAGGTCTGTTCTTGTCTAAGTCCTTTCGAAATTCCTTCATGTAGAGCGTCTAATATTTTACCTGGGTTTGTGATATGCTTTGCTAAAATAATTTCATTTAATAGTTCATAACCTATCATTGACATAAATGCACCTGGTACGCCATGACCCGTACAATCGATGGCACTAATTATAGATTTGCCATTTATTTTATTAAAATAGTAAAAATCACCACTCACAATATCACGAGGTGAAAACAAAACAAAAGTGTCTTCAAATTCTTCTTGAATTGCATCTAAAGGTGGAAGAATTGCATTTTGAATACGTTTTGCATAATTGATACTAGCAATAAGTTGTTTGTTTTTATCTTGAATAATATCTTTTTGCTCGTTGATTTGATGATATGAATTTGCATTTTCAATGGCAATTCCTGTATAGACAGCTAAGCTACGAAGTAGGTTTAAATGATAATCATTATACGCATTTTTTTCAAAGCTCTGTACTGTAATTACTCCAATTACCTTTTTCTTTATTTTGAGAGGAAGATAAATAAGAGAAGGAGCAACCCTTCCAACAGTTGTTTTGGGGCGATGCGACATATACAATTCATAATCTACTTCACTATCATTTATGAAAAGGTCTTGTTCATTTAGGAAACACCACACAGCAAAACGTCCTGTATCATCTAAATCTTCAAAATGAAAAGGTAATTTTTCTCCATTTTCTATTGCTACAGGAAACTCTAATGTTCCATCTTCTTCGTTATGAATACCGATAGCAAAAACAGAAGCGTCCATCAGTTTGCTGACATGCTGATAAACCATATCTGTAATTTCATCAATCGAACGGGTAGAAGTAATTTCTTGACCTAATTTACTTAATACACGAGTATTAAAATAGGCTTGACGCATATCTTCTGTGCGTTCTCTAACCGTATTTTCTAATAAATTCTTTTCAGATTTTAGTCGTTTTGTATAAATCTTTATTCCATACTGAACTAAAAATCCAATTACAAGGACAATAAAAAGATAAAACAAAGGATGTCTAAACCAAGGTGTTTTGATAGTAAACTTGAAAGTTACCTCTTCACTTTCTACACCATATAAGTTTTTTGCTTTAAGATGAAATATATAATCTCCTTCTGAAAGGTTAGTAAATTTGTCTTGTGTTTTGGTAGTCCAAGCAGACCAGTTTTTATCTAGAGGCTCTAATTTTGTTTGATAATACACTTCACTTCGCTGCTCAAAAAATGAGCTTCCAAAGCTAAAACGAAGGGAATTAAGTTCATAAGGTAAATTTATACTTTTCGTTTCTGATAAATTATTCTGCTCATTACTTTTTTGATTAAGTATAAAATCAGTTGCAAAAAGTAGCGAATCCTTTGAACCACTATGTTCTATCTGTGTAATAAAAGCAGAAAAAGGTTGTTTGTCTGCGATAGTATTAAGAGGGTCGTAAGAAATTAGACCTTCATTTGTACCAATCAAAACCAAATTTTCATCAATTGGACGGACAGCCTGAACAATTTGTTTTATTTTATAAAAAGGAGCATCATAACGTTGATAAGAAGAATCTGTTTTCTTTAGTTGAACCAGCAATGTTTGTGAACTACTAAATTTATTTTGTTCATTTTGTGTTACTATCCATAAATTATCATTTTTATCTTTTTCAAAAATAGTAATTGCCTTTTTTTCTATTAGCTTTTCAAAAACAGGATGAGCGGCAAATGTATTTTCATTAAAATCATAAATTCCCTCTAGTGTGCCAAATATAGCTTTTCCATCTAACTCAAAAACGTGATTTCCCTGATTTTTAGGAAGCCCATTAAGTTTTCCAAAAAATTCAGAATGTGTAACAGTTAAAAAATCTGCATCTAATTGAAGTCTGAAAACTCCTCTATTATAATCACTTACCCAAAAATCATTTTTATCATCTTGAATGATTTTGGTGGCTGCACCTGTAAATCCTTCAATTTTATTGACAAAAACCCAATGATTGTTTTGCCATCTTAAAAGTAAAAGACCTTCAACAGAAGCTGCAATTAAATGTGAAGTGTCATTTTTTACTAAAGCAAAATCTTGAATAAATGGATTACTTGCTGCCAAAAGTTCTTCTACACCTCTTTTTTCTATCCACGCAATACCTGGGTTTTGCGCCCCTAAAAGAATATTTTTATAGACATCTAATTTCCATGTTTCTCGCTCTGAATAAGGCAAAAGAGTAAATTCTTTTATTGTTTCTGCTTTATCAGTATTTGACTTAAAGATTCCTTGAACTGTTCCTATATAAAGACTTTGATTATAAGGAGGCGAAATACTCAAAATATTTCTGTTGATGTCTGTATTTTTATCAAAATAACGAAAAGAAGAAGCAACATCAATATAAGAAATACCATTACTGAGTGCAGCCCATACTTGTTTATTTGAATCTTCGTAAAGATAAGCCACTCTATCATCTTTTAGACCATTTTTGGAAGAGATTTTATAAAGAAATTGAAAGTTGGAATCAAAGACTAAAATTCCTGCTAAACGTGTTCCGATGGCATAATTTCCATCAGCTAGAGCAATTCCACAATATACTTGACTTTTTTTGAATAAAGAGTCTGATTTTGTTGGAAAGGATGAAAATCCTATGTTCTCGGTGTAGGTATAAATTCCTTTTTGCTCAGTTACGATAAAATAGGTGTCTGTCTTTTTGGATAGAATAGAATAAATTTTTTCATCTGCAAAAATTTCGCTTCCTGCAATAAATTCTAATCCTTTTGAGGTAAGATGATGTAACCCTTTCCCCCATTCTCTGACAAATAATTTGCTGTCTTTATTCTCTTTTTCTTTAATCTGAAAAGCTAAATGAAAAGCTGAATTAGGAGCAATCGTTTTGAATTTTCCATTTTTATACCAAAATATTTTTTCAAAAGATTGAAATACAATTCCATCTGAGGTAGAAAAGGCTTTCCATATTGTAGAAAACTTTTTGTCTTGCTCATTCATTTTATCTAGCAAAGAAATATAAATTTTATTTCCTAATGAATCTGAATCTAAATAACCTATTTCTGATGTTGCTCCTATATAAACTTTCCCATCTTCTCCTTTTGTGAGAGCTGTTACACTTGCCAAATTAGGTAACTCTATTAGTCTCCACGTATTTCCATCGTATTCTAAAACTCCTTTTGTATTGGCAACATAGATTCTACCAATGTCATCTTGCACCACAGACCAGTTCTGAGGATGTGCATGATAATCATAAATAGTATAATGTTCGGCTGTTGGAATGGCTTGTGCTTCTACTTTAGAACAAAAACCTAAAGATATTACAACTAAAAGCGCACACATAAAAAGCGTAAAAGAATTACGAAGAGATGTGAAAAATTGAGCAGAAAGATAAGAAAAGTAATTTTTAGAATTCATTGTGCTAAAGATGCAACTAGAATGAAATAATTATTGAAATAACAATAAACAGAAAATTCCGAATTGTTTGGCAAGATAAGTTTTAAAACAATCAGATAACAAAAACTAAGCGAAAGAATCCATTTTTCTAAAAAAAAATGATTTTGATTCAAAACTTTTTGTTTCAGAATTGCGTATAAGCATTTTTATTTGAAAATTAGGTTTTAGATTCTGCTAAAGCCTTTACTTTTTTTAGCTGATTGACACATTTGTGTTTTTGGTTGCGAAGATTATGACGAGTAGTATAACCAAATTCTTTTTGAATTTCCTCTGTACTTTTTTCTTCTTCTATGATAGTGGAAAGTAAATTCTGACAATGCGAAGTCAAGCGAGAAAAATAATCTCCAAGTTTATCTATCATTGGCTTTTCGTTTTCTAATTCTATATCAAAACTATTTGATAAAATAGTCTCTATTGCTTTTTGATTAAACTCACTTTCGTCTTCATCAGAATTAGCAAGAGAATAAACAGTCGTTTTTTTGTTTTTTCGTAAAACATTGAGCCATAAATTTTTACTAATTGCAATAATATATGTTTTTAGAGAAGCTGTAAGGTAAAAATCTTCCTTTTTGAGTTTCTCTAAAAATACAATCAATGTTTCTTGAAAAATATCTTGAGCATCTTCTGTTGTGCCTTTGTTTTTGCAAACATAATTTTCTACAAAGCCATAATAATACTGATAGAGTTTTGAAAAGGCTTTTTCATTTCCTTCACAAAACTCTGTCAATAATTGTTTTTGTTCGTCGTAATAAACAAGCTGTTTTTTAGTTCTTTTCATAATTTGTTTACCAACCATCAACGAGGTTTCATCGTCGTTGAGATTTTCATAAATCACTTTTTAGACAAAATTTGGGCAACTTCTTTCGCAAAATAAGACAAAATAACCTTTGCACCTGCTCTTTTTATACTTAACAAAACTTCAAGCATAACTTTTTCTCCATCTATCCAACCTTTTTCAGCTCCTGCTTTTATCATCGCATATTCGCCACTTACATTATAAGCTACAATTGGAACATGTGAATTTTGATTTACTCTACTAATAACATCAAGATAAGAAAGTGCAGGCTTAACCATAATCATATCAGCTCCTTCTTCAATGTCTAATTTAGCTTCTAAAAGAGCTTCACGGATATTAGCAGGATTCATTTGATATGTTTTTTTATCTCCAAAACGAGGTGCAGAATCTAAAGCATCTCTGAAAGGACCATAAAAAGCACTTGCATACTTAGCTGTATAAGCAATTATTCCCACATCTTGAAAACCCTCTTTATCTAAAGCGTGTCTCAAATATCCTACTCGTCCATCCATCATATCTGAAGGAGCAACATAATCAGCACCTGCACGAGCTTGTGCAACAGCCATTTTACCCAATATCTCTAATGTTTCATCATTTATTATTTTTCCATCTTTATAAACTCCATCGTGTCCGTCGCTACTGTAAGGATCCATTGCTACATCAGTCATCACAAAAACATCTGGAAATTTCTCTTTTATGGCTGTTATAGTTTTCAAATAAATATTTTCAGGGTTATGACTAGAAGTTGCCAAAGAATCTTTATGTTCATCTGTCAGACTTGGGAAAGGAGCAAAAGCACGAATTCCTAAATTATAACATTCTTCAATTTCTTCTAAGAGGGTGTCTAAAGAATAACGAAAAATATTAGGCATGGAAGCAATAGGTTCTTTTTTGTTTGTTCCCTCAATGACAAAAATAGGAAAGATAAAATCAGCAACAGAAAGAGAAGTTTCTTCTACCATGGCACGCAAAGCAGCAGATTGACGATTACGACGAGGACGAGAACGCATAGATTGAAAATCGAAAGACATATTTTTTTGATTAAAAATGAATTATCAATAATAAAAAGCTAATTTAATTCATTCTAAACGTTATTTTCAACTTCTTGTTCTTTTTTAACTAGAGAAAGCCATGAAATTGCGTCCTCTTCATTTTCAAAAAACTTAAAGCCATTTCCCAAAACTTTTTTAACAGAATCTAATAAATAAGTTAATCCTGTTCGATATGCAATATGTGTGGAAGGTAAAACAGCTAGTTTTTGTTCTATATCTTTTGCTGTCTGTTTAGATTTGGGCATCCATTTGAGAATAAGCCAAGCTCTTGACATCATTTTTACAAAACCAATTTTTCGTTGGTCAATAAGAACGTTTCCACAATTTACTTTTTGTGCTTCTTCTAAACTCAAATTCCAAATATATTTGTAATCTTCATCAGAAATGTTGCCAATCAAAGTGAGTTTTATAAAATGATTTTCTGCGTTATATTCTAATTTTCCATATTCCTTTTCTAGTAGAGTATTCATGTTTATGGTTTAGTATTGATATATCAGTGAGGATATATTTTTTGTAAGCAAACTAATTTAATTGGGTAGGTGTTGAGTAGATATGTAAGCAAATACTACTCTAAATTTCAAAAAGTGACAATAGTTTTTTAGAAGATAAGGTTTTTATTTATTTTTTTTGAAAAAAAATGATTTTGTATTTGGATATTAAAATAAAAATCGTACTTTTGTAACCGATTTGAAACGGAGATGAGTTAAAGTATTTAATTTATTTTGTTCTTCTTAGTTTTGAAGAGTTATAAGTTTTCAGCTTGCCCTGTAGTTTAATTGGCAGAACAGCGGTTTTTGGTGCCGTTAGTTGAGGTTCGAGTCCTTGCGGGGCAACTTTTATTTTTTACTATTTTTTTTAAAAAATAGTTGTTTTAGAATTTAGTTTATGATACTTTTGTATCACAGTTAATTTGAGCTTTCGTTTCTAGCTTGCCCTGTAGTTTAATTGGCAGAACAGCGGTTTTTGGTGCCGTTAGTTGAGGTTCGAGTCCTTGCGGGGCAACTTTTATTTTGTTAACAACAAAAATAACCTTTATTTCATTTACTTGAAATGAAGGTTTTTTTTTGTAAAAAATATTTTTACAATTTAAACTCAAATTTTAGCAAGTTATTGGTTAAAGTAAAGGTTTTGAAAAAAGTATTCTTTATTTTTGAGAAATAAGGAATTATTTTTGAAAAAGATAGGTTGAGTAGTTGAATTTGAAAGAGTTATCTTAGCCAAAACTATCAAAAAAACATTTCAAAAACACTACTCTCTAAACAAAACCTTCACAAATTGATTTATATAAATATAGATTATTAATAATATGATTGATTATAAAATATACAAGTTGAATTTTAGATTAAATAATGAGTTGAATCGTAGAGTAAACTTTACAAATTCAGCTTCTATTAATTCTGCTTTTCAGATTGGCATATTTTTATTTAATTGTGTATTTACTACTTTATTTGTATTGTTTTCGATAGAGACTCTTCAAACTCAATTTTACAATTTTCAAGGAAAAGAACAACTACAAGAACAAAATAGCCCAAAGAGTGGGACAGACAGACAAAGTGATGCAGTAGAAAATATATTTCCTGCTCAGCTTACAGATAGTTCTGATGATTTTCTGTTTCCAAGAAATTTTAAAATTTATATATGATATTTCGTAGCCTTGAGAGCAAACTTTTAGAGTTAGCTGTTGAGGTTTTTTATTTGCCAACGATTGAAAAAATAATTTCTAAAAATTTCTCTCAAAAAGGCACTAATTAGTATTTTTTAAAACCCATTTATCCCACATTTATTATGAGCAACCTAAATAAACTTCCAGTATTCAAAGAAACAGTATACTTAATATTAGACGGTGAAACTTCACATAAAGAAGAAGCTGAATTTATGAAATTTATAGCTACCTCAACATGGCACCGAGAATACTTTGAAAATGAAAAACAACTTCATACGCTCATCAAAAAAAGCATAGAAAGACAACCTGCACCATTCAACTTACAAGAACTCATACAAGGCAAACTGCACGAAGAAATGGCAGCTAACAAAAGCACAGAAAGCGAAAAAGAAAAAATTAGAAAAAACTAGAATAACACAGAAAATTTTAAAACACAAAAAACTCTTCATTTAGAATTATATAAAATTCGTATGAAGAGTTTTTTTATAGATTTGACTTTTTAAATGAAACTACTTAAAACAAATATCATTCGGAATAACACCCACTTTATAGCGTTCTACTTCTCTTTTGCTCTGCAAATCATATTCAAAAATATAGCCTTCTTGTTGGTAATCTAAAGCATCAGCAAAAAGTAAACGTCCATTTTTAGGAGAAACAACAGCATTATAAATCAGTGTATTTACTGTTCCTAATCCTTCAATAAAAGCAGTTTGAGGAAGACGAGAGTCTATCTGAAAACTAGATAATTGATACAAATTAGTATCAGAAATCCAGTACAAATCATTATTATAGATATTCAAAAACTGAGGTTTTTCTTCTTCTTCAAATACTCTACTTTCGCTACTACGTACATCTGAAAGTGAAGAAGTAATCAATCTAGCTCGCTCCGTATCCGAACCTGTTGCCAAAATCCAAATTCTATTTTGTGCTTCATCAGCAACTATACTTTTCGAACCTGCTGGTGTAGCAATGGTATGAATAATTTCATCGTTTCTTGAATCAATCACCCAAACTTTATCAGCATCGTGAGAAGTAACCCAAATATAATCGCCTAGTTTTGCCATCTTTTCTGTCCATTCTGTAGTACGAATTTCTTTTGTTATTTCATTAGTTTGTAAATTAATGACATAAATCAAATCTCTATAAATAGTGCTTACATACGCTTTTGAATCATTTATTCCAATAAAATGACGAGGCGAATGAAGATTTTTTATAGTTGCTATTCTATCTAAAGTTGTGGGATTTACGACTTCTACTTTTTGAGAATTATTGACTACAATATATCCTTTTCCATTATGAATAGTCATTGATTGTCCTACATTTCCTAAAGGCTCATTATTTACTCTTTCAAAAATATTATTTTCCACTCTTCCCTTGTCTATTCCGTCTTGATGAATAAAAGTAAGAGTCGCTTTCCCCCAATCATAATTTCCTTCATTGACTACAAAAAAGCCGTTTTGGTAATCTCTTGAAGGTTCGCCTTCATCTATACCAATGGGCGATTGTCCATCAATTTCACATGATGAAAGTATAAAAAAACAAGAAAGACAGAATAAGTAAAATAAATTTTTCATTAGAATAGAATTTGGATTTGTTTAAGAAAAATAAAACACAAATCTACAAAAACAAAAAACTTGCCGTAGAAAATAAAAATAGTTTTTTGAAACTATATAAATTAGGAAACTCACTCCATTGACAAAACTTTAATTTTCTGATTGAATTTAGTTTCTTTACTTATTGGATTATTGAGTATTTTTTTGATTTCTAGTAATCCATATCGGAAAAAAGAGTATTCATTATATCCATTTGAACAGACTCTTATTTTCATTTTTTTATGTTTCCACTCCCCTACTTTGTAACACCAAACAAATGCAATAGAACAAAGAGCAAGTAATTTAGCTATTTTCTCTGGTTCTGTCAATTTTGTATTTTCTAGCTTAAAACCTTGTGTTTTTAGTGCTTTAAACAGCGTCTCTATTTCCCAACGTTGTTTATAAATTTCAAAAGCGTTTTCTAAAAAAACAGGTGAAGCCAGATAAATATATCCTTTTTGTGTTCTACTTACAGATAAATATACTTCTACACCATTGACTATAAAAACACCCTCTAAATGATACGTTTCTGAAATAGCCAGTCCTCTACACCATGCTGCAATTGACTTTGTTTTACCTTTTCTAGTCGCTTTAAAATTAGACTTTAGTCGCATTACAAAATCAAAGTTTTTTCCTGATAAATAAGTAAACCATTTTTGACCTACAAACTCTCTATCTGCTACAATAGAAGAAATAGATAGGTTAGGAAAAATAGATAAAAAACGTTCTATTAATTCGATGCGTTCTTCAGTAGAAGAGTTTCCTTTTTTTGGAAAAACAGACCAAATAAGAGGCACTGAAACATTCTTATAAGCTGCTGAAAGTAACAAAATATTTATATTTTTTTTCCCCACTTTCCAATTGGAACGGTCAAGACATAAAACAATATCCTTCCACTTATCAATACCTTGTAAAGAAACAATTAAACGAGTAATTGCCTTAAAATCAAGGTTATAGTGATTTAAAAAGCGTTCAATACGACGTAAAGAGGAGCTGCACTCTACATTCCGTTCAAAAGCTGTAGCAATTTGAATCAATCCTCCTAAGCCTACTTTTATAACAGCTATTACAAAAAGACCTATAAATTGAACTCGTGCAAAATGAAACTCTGTTAAATGAGAAGATAAAACAGTAACTAATTTTGTAACTTTGCCACTAGAAGCATACTTTGCTTTTGCCATAATTGAGAAAAATTTGTGAGAAAATTTTGTAAGAAACTCAATTATGGCTTTTTTTTATCTCGTTTCAAAATCTTTTGTCAGAGGACTGAGATTAGGAAAGAAGAACTCATCACAACTTCAAAACTCCAATTCTCTTTCCAAAACAACTGAATCTTGTTCTAATTTATCATTTCTAAAATAAAATACACTTCTCCATTTTTTATCCTTTTTTATTTCTGAGAAAGGGATTTGATATTCTTCTAATAAAATAGTTTCTGCTGCTTCATCACATTGTTTACAAGGGTCATAAGTTGTTTCTAAGATGTGAAATTTATCATAGTTTGATTGTACTTGATAAGTTTGGTCTATAAAAGTATGTCCACCATAATAATTTACCCAATCCACAAAAACAGTATCTCCAACTTGAACTATTTTTTTTGAAGGAATACCTTTAAACTCGTGTTTAGGATAGAAGCACATGCAAAACTGCCCCATTCTGCTACGTAAGTTTTCTTTTAGATTTATAACCAAGTAAGTAAGATATAGATACTCATTAAACGAACTAGCATAATATATTTCTTGTTTATTGTACTTGTCTATTTCTACTCGTAGTGTATCATCTTTTTGAGCTATTGTTAATAAAATTTCTTGAAATTTTGCTTTATTATCTTCCCATTTACTTCCTATTAAGTCGGTTGAAATAATCGAATCTATTGGTTTTATAAGTTTGTAAGTTTTGAATACTTCTAAATCTCTTGGGTGTATATAACTGTCTGAACTAATAGAATTTGTATTTATAAATGAACCAAATGTATTAAGTCCATTTTCCTTTGTAAGTAAAGCATCTAATTTTCTATCTGTTCTTTTAGAACTTTCTAATAAAAAACTAATCTGTTTTGGCTTGTGTTCTTCTGTAATACTTTCAAGTTTTTGCAACAGAAAATAATCTTTTCCAATAAAGCAAAGAGCTATAATAATAGTTAGAGAAAGCAGTAAATTAATAATCTTAGTTTTCATAAATTTTTTATTTTTTAGGAATTACTTTAAAAGAAATATCATAAAGTGGTGAATATTGAGCAAAATATTCTCTTGTTTCTTTATCTAAAAAATAAAACTGTAATGTTGTATCTCCTACTTTTTCAAAAATATGATATGTTCTAGGGCTTTGCATAGAGTAAAAGGTAGAATCTCCTAATCTAAAAGCATTATCAGGAGTAGAATGACCATATTTTTCTCTTCTCTTTTGAAAATCTGTCCCATATTTCGTGTCAGATTGAAAATAAAATACTTTTACTATCATTTTTTGGTTTTCATAATCTGGAATAAGTGTCGAATAACCTTCAAAATGATTAGATTCAAAAGAAGTAGGAAAGCTCTTTTTATTCTCTTTGAATATAGAATTAGTAAGTTCAATGACTTCTTTTTTATGTTTAATTATATCCAGCCACAAATTAAGGTCATTACTTTCGTTCCAATCTATTTTATGAAAATTTGCTTTTTCAAATAGAGGAGATTGTCGCTGTACATAATTTAATCTTTCACTTATTAGTGCCAAATCTTTTTTTCGTTCTTCTTTTTTATCAGAATTGAATAAACCTTTAAACTCGTTTAGATAAATAGTGGTAAAATCTAATTTTTCATCTGTATAAAATTTATTGTAATACAATAACTCATTACTAACATTTTCTAAACTAGACAAATAACGTCCATAAACATCTGGAGCAGATTTGTAGAGTTTAGCCTCAAAATCTTCTGTTTTAGGCTTTTTTTTATCATCAAAATACATTATGTGATTATACCAACTGTCTTTTACTTCTTCTAAAAAAAGGTTATTTTTTTGGTCAGTTTCGTAATAGAGAGCTTCGTTGATAATATTCTGATGAAAAGCAATAGTTTCTATATCTCTATCTTTTTTCCAAAAATAAAAACACCAACAAGCCACAGCCAAAAGCAGGGTAGATTTATTTACAGTTGGTTTTTTCATAATTTTATTTTTTGCTTAAAACTCCAATTCTCTTTCCAAAACAACAGAATCTTGTTCTAATTTATCATTTCTAAAATAAAATACACTTCGCCATTTTTTGTTCTTTTCTATTTCTGAGAATGGGATTTGATATTCTTCTAAGAGAATGGTTTCATTGTCTTTACCTCCCAAAATTCCAAAGCCAATTTTATAATAACTTCTAAGAGTGAGGCAGCTCTCGTAATTTGATTTTCTTGAATAAGTGGCTGGAATTAGAGAAGTATTTGAATAAAAATTTACCCAATCAACAGAAATTGTATCTCCAACACGAACAATACTTTTTGAAGGAATGCCTATCATATCATAATATGCAAAATAGATAGTTCCTCCTGATGTACTGCTTCTAACTTTATCTTTAAATCTATTTGATACGGAAATAATTTCTGTCCACTCATTATAATCTAGCTTTTCTTTTTTAAAGAGAGAATCAAAAGTAGTATAAGAAACCTGTTTACCCCACTTTAGAAAAGTATATTTCTCTCTAGCTTTTTCAAAAGCATCTGCAATTTTATATTTATGTGATTTCCAATTTTTTCCTAATGTATCACCCCTGTAAATAGAATCAATTACAGAAAGAATTTTGATTACTTCATACTGTTTTTTCTCTGTTTTTGCATAATCTCCATTTACAGGTTCTAAGAAAGGGTTTTGAGAGTTGAGATCTGCATAACCGATTATACTTTCTTTAAAATAGTTATTGCGTTTTTCTGAAATTTTGAGTTGATTGGCAATATATTTCTTGCAATATTCTTCATTTAAAGGTTCTATTTCTTTTCGCAAAGAGTAATTTTGAAATATAAAGTAGAAAGAGGTGAGTAGAATTAACAACAAACTACCATTTATGATTTTAGTTTGCATAGTCAGTTTTTTTAGAAATTACTTTTATTGACACAGAAGATTTCTGTGATTTATCTTTATTTATAACTGGATATAAAACTGTATCTCCTTGTTTTTGAAAGGAATAAAAGGTTTTGTTATTGAAATCAGAGTCTAAGAATAGTGAATCAATATCTATTCTAGGTTCATACTTTTTCTTAGAAGTGTAGTATTCTGTACCGTATTTTGTATCTGTAAAAAATATAAATGATTTGACTAACATTATTTCTTTTTGATAGTCTGGAACAAGCATTGAATAACCTTCAAAATTATTGGAGACGTAAGAGCTTGGAAACTGTTTTTTGTTTTTTCTTAAAATAGAATCTGTCAAATCAATAATTTGTTGGCGTTGCTTTACCAAATCTAGCCATATTTTAGTATCATTTTGTTGCCAATTTATTGAATGAATAGTTGATTTTTTAACTCCTAAAACCTTGTGTACAGAATCTGTGTAGTTTTTTAATGAATTTAGTCTTTTCTCATCTAAAACGTATTCTTTGTCATAGTATTTTTGAAGAATAAATTGCTTTTCAAAGCTACCCACAAGACTAAAATAATCTTGAAGAGATTTTGGAATGAAATTATATAATTTCTTTTCTATTTTATTGCGAATATTGTTATTATAGTCACTAGTATCTTGATTCTTATCTTTTAAACTATAAGTAGCTTTTCGTATGAATTTGTAATTTTCTTTTTGTCTGAATTGTAAAATTTCATTTGTTGCATTGGATATAAACCCTTGAGTATTTATCAAAAACTCTTGATTTTCCTTCTCTTGCCAAAAATAAAAACACCAAAAAGCCACAGCTAAAACAGCCAAAAGCAGGGTAGATTTATTTACAGTTGGTTTTTTCATAGACTAAAAGTTTATAATTATCATCAAAAAAACCTATAAGGTTTCTGAAAACCTTATAGGTTTGAAGGCTAAAATCACTTATAAAAATCATCAACAGCCTTTTGAGCATCTACAAAATCAAATTCAAAACCTGCTTTTACTATCTTATCATCACTTGCTTTTATACTTCTCAAAACTGATTCTGCTTGTTGTCCTAAAAGCAAATACATAGCAGGTTCGGGAACATTTGGCAAAAACAATGGCTTATCTAAAGAATTTGCAATAATGCGTGTCAGTTCTGCATTTGTTACAGGATTTGGAGCAACAGCATTATAAGTTCCTGTCATTTTATTATCTTCAATTGCCTTGATAAAAATTCTACAAAGGTCATCAATATGAATCCAAGAAACGACTTGATTTCCATCTCCCAACGCAGCACCAGCCCACGCTTTTACAGGTTTTGCCATTTCTACAAGTGCGCCACCTTTATCACTCAAAACAATTCCGATACGAATAATAGTAGAACGAATATTTGAAGGAACTTCAGCGTGTGCTTTTTCCCATTCTACACAAACTTGCGCCAAAAAGTCATTTCCAGCTGGAGCATCTTCTTTATGTAAATTACGGCTATGTTCTTTCTCAAAACCATAATAACCAATAGCAGAAGCTCCAATATAGGTTTTAACATGATGGTCTAAAACAGTTAGTTTTTCTACTAAAAGAGCTGTTGAGAGAGTGCGACTTTCTATTATTTTTTCCTTTTGAGAATCTATCCAAGCCTTTTCCATAATGCTAGTTCCTGCCAAATGAATGACACAATCAGCTTTTTGGATGGCTTCTTCTTCCATTTCGCCAGCTTCTACATCCCACTCATAGACTGTAACCCCTGGAATATGACTTCCCGAACGGCTAAGGTGCATTACTTCATAATTTCCACTTGCTAATAAAAGCTCTGTAAGGCGAGTTCCAACAAGTCCAGAACCTCCTGTAATCAATATTTTTTTCATAAAATAAATAAAATCAAAAAAATGTAGTTGTAAAAATGAATCAATATTATATCTAACTCTATTTTTGTAAAAACGTTTTGAGTTTTTATGTAAACGTTCTTAGTGAGATTAAACAAAGAATATCAAAAATACTTTCAAATAATTCTTGCTTTTAAATATTATAGTCTGTACTTTTGCACCCAAATTAAGGATAAGCCTTGAAAAATCAATCTCTTTAAAAAGTACC
Organism: Bernardetia sp. MNP-M8; assembly: GCF_037126285.1. NCBI lineage: Bacteria > Pseudomonadati > Bacteroidota > Cytophagia > Cytophagales > Bernardetiaceae > Bernardetia > Bernardetia sp. MNP-M8. The sequence goes on along the minus strand of NZ_CP147012.1, from coordinate 633,241 downwards.
TAAAAAGCTCCTATAAAAGTGTCTGAGAACCAATTATCTGATTCTGCGAAGAAAAAAATTGCTCGTTCGTATCACCTTCAATTTGGAGGTTTTGCATTAGTAATGCTTCTTTGTATGTTGGCTTTTCAGTTTTTTGTAACTCAATATTATATTCCTCAAGTTTGGGGCGTTTATATTGGAATTACACTTTTATACTGGATTACAGGAATGATTACCTTGCGTTTTTTGGGGAGTGCTAATTTTGGTTATGCTATGATGGTTTCCAAAATGGTAAGAATGCTTTTTTGTGCTTCTGTGATGCTTGCTTATGTTATGATAAGTGGCGAAGGAGTAATTAGTTTGGCTTTTGTGATGCTTTTTCTATATTTTGGTTATTTATTGTTTGAAATTCGTGCATTGTTACCTAACTTGCAGCGCAATTCAGAACAAGACTCAGAGAAACCATAAATTAGCCAACGTTCCTTATACGTTTCTAGTTCAATTTAGGTTTAGATAAAAAGAAATTAATTTTCAGCGTAAATTATAAATTACACTAATACGGAATCAAGTGAAGAATAACATTTTACCTTTCATCAAATTCAACTATTCAAAAATTACTTTTTTGAGTGTTTTGTTTTCTCTACTTACTTTTTCTAATCTATTTGCTCAAGATGGACAAAAAGATGGAATTAATAGTAATGAAACAGACGGACATTTAGACATTGAACACGTCGATGAAGATAAGTTTGATATTACTGAGATGATTAATCATCACATTTTGGATTCTCACGAATGGCATCTTTTTACTACTGTTGATGAAAACAAAGAAGAGCATCATTACTCTATTCCATTGCCTCTGATTGTTTATACAAATGGACAGTTTGATGTATTTATGTCTAGTGAATTTCATCATGCGCCTATCAAAACTGTTGAGATTCCAAATGAAAAAGTAACAGCAGGACACGATAATACTCGTGCCGTTCTCACAAAAGGACAATACAACTACATCTTAGACCACGAACATGTAAAAGTGGTAGATAATAATGGAAAGTTAATTGAAGATATTCATCCTCTTGATTTATCAATTACAAAAAATGTCGCTTCAATGATGATTGCTTCACTTTTACTTTTAGTAATTGGATTTAGCATTGCAGGAGCATACAAAAAACGTGAAGGACAAGCACCAAAAGGAATGCAATCTTTCTTTGAGCCTATTATTGTTTATCTTCGTGATGATTTGGCTATTCCAAACATTGGCGAACACAAATACAAAAAATATTTTCCGTATCTATTGACTTTGTTTTTCTTTATTTGGTTTAATAACCTTTTAGGTTTGCTTCCTTCTGGCGCAAACACTTCAGGAAACATTGCCTTTACAATGACTTTAGCAGCTCTTACTCTTATTATTACAAATGTTTCAGCAAACAAACATTATTGGAAACACGTCTTTGCAATGCCAGGTGTGCCAATTCCACTTTTGTTGATTATGATTCCTGTAGAGATTATTGGTATTTTTACTAAGCCAATAGCTCTTATGATTCGTCTTTTTGCTAACATAACAGCAGGACACACAATTATTTTAGCCTTGATTGGAATTATCTTTATATTCAAAAACTATATTTTGGGTGTGCCTATTGTTCCTTTTGTATTTTTGATGATGTGTTTAGAGTTATTTGTTGCCCTTTTACAAGCATATATCTTTACTCTTCTTACAGCATTATTTATTGGTCAAGCTATTGCAGACGACCATCACTAAATCAGTAACCAGTTATCAGTAATGTAGTTACCAGTTAAATGCAATTACTGAAAAACTAGTTATTTTAGAAGGAAAAGATTAGAATAAGAAAATATAATTACTCATTAGTATTTTTGTATTACTTCTAAAATCTAATTTCTAACTTCTACCTTTATTTTCGGATAAATTTCAGAATACAAGACACTTATTTTAGTCTTATTTTAATTAAAAACGGTAGGTTTTTTATTAAAAAAATAGTATTCATTATATATATCAATTCATTTTCTTTTTATACTCTTTAAATTTAGATATTATGTTCGCATTTATTGCTATGTTATTGCAAGCTGTTGCTGATTATTCTGCTTATGCTGCTATCGGTGGTGGTCTTGGTGCTGGTTTAGCTGTTTTGGGTGCTGGTCTTGGTATCGGTCAAGTAGGTGGTCGTGCTATGGAAGCTATGGCTCGCCAACCTGAAAAATTAGGTCAAATCCAAACTGCAATGATTATTGCAGCAGCCCTTATTGAAGGTGCAGCTCTTTTTGCTATCGTAGTTTCATTCCTTATCGGTGGCTGGAAGTAAGACATACAAAAATGAAGTAGTAATAAATTAGTTATTGCTACTTCGTTTTTAACTAGTTCTATCTAATTTTATAAAAAGAAAATTATCCTATACTTGTCAGATACTTCAAAGTGTCAGGTAAATAAAAGATAAAAAAAATATTCCGTTATTTTATGTTTTGCATAAATAACAACTAAAAAAAGAATTTAATTTAATACCTATATATTTAATCATTATGCTTCTTCAACTCAATCCACTTATTACGCCTAATGTTGGTCTTATTTTTTGGACAGGACTTATCTTTATCTTGCTTGTTGTTGTTTTAGGCAAATTTGTTTGGCCTTCTATCACAAAAGCATTAGAAACTCGTGAGCGTTCTATCGAAGAAGCTCTTAAAGCTGCTGAAGCTGCTCGTATGGCAAAGGCAGATTTAGAAAATGAAATTGAAAAAATCCGTCAAGAAGGACGTATTGAGCGTGAGCAAATGATGAAAGAAACTCGTGTAGTTGCTTCTAAAATGGAAGAAGATGCTCGTGAACGTGCAACAAAAGAATACAATCGTATTTTGGAAGATGCAAAACGTGAAATCGACTCACAGAAACAAAATGCTATGGCTGATGTAAGAAAGCAAGTTGCAACTCTTTCTTTACAAATTGCTGAGAAATTAGTAAAAGAACAATTAGGTTCTGATTCTGCTCAAAAACAATTGGTAGAAAATTATTTGAATGATATTAAAGTAAATTAATTGATAATTGACAGTTGATTATTAAATAACATAAAATTTATTTTTCGTTTTTTGAAATTTTCAACTGAAATTTAGCATAACTAACTTATCAATTTTCCATTATCAATTTTCAATTATAATAAATTATGTCAGATATTCGTGTTGCTTCTAGATATGCCAAATCAGTTTTTGATTTAGCCAATGAACACTCTACTTTGGAAGAAGTGCATAATGATATGGTAAATATCAAAGAAACAGTTGAAGGAAGCAGAGAATTAGAGGTGCTTTTGAAAAGCCCTATTGTCAATCCTTCTAAAAAACTATCTATCTTAAATGCTCTTTTTGGAAGTAGTAATGATTTGACAAAGAAATTTTTTACGCTTGTAGTAAAAAAAGGACGTGAAGCAGACCTTTTTGAAACTGCCAAACAATTTCATTTGCTTTACAATTCTCAAAAGGGAGTTGAAATGGCAGAAGTAATTACTCCTTTTGAACTTACAGATGATTTGCGTAACTCTTTTAAAGAGAAAATACGTCAGCTTTCTGGACAACAAGGAGTAGAATTAAAAGAGACAATAGATAAAAGTCTTATCGGAGGTTTTATTTTGAATATTGAAGGAAAGCAGATTGATGATTCTGTCAAAACTCGCCTTCAAAAAATAGAACAGTCGTTAGGTAAATAGAAAAATCGTAAATTAAAATTACCTTGACAATGGTCTTGACCTTGTCAATGGTTGTCATTAAGAAATATTTTGTACCTTTGCAATCTATTCAAAAAAAATAAAAATTCAATCGTAACTGTTAAATTCACGAATAAATGGTCAGACCTGATGAAGTTTCAGCAATTCTAAGAGAACAACTCTCTAATGCAAAAACAGACGCTCAACTCGAAGAAGTAGGAACTGTACTTCAAGTAGGTGATGGTGTTGCTCGTATCTACGGACTTACAAACGCTCGTGCTGGTGAGCTTATCGAATTCAACAACGGCTTGACTGGAATGGTCTTGAACCTTGAAGAAGATAATGTAGGAGCTGTACTCTTTGGAGATTATACTAACGTAGGTGAAGGCGATTCTGTCAAAACTACTGGACGTATTGCATCACTTAAAGTAGGTGATGGTATGGTAGGACGTGTAGTTGATACACTTGGAAATCCTATTGATGGTAAAGGTCCTATTGCAGGAGACCTTTATGAAATGCCACTTGAGCGTAAAGCACCAGGTGTAATTTATCGTGAGCCAGTAACAGAGCCTCTTCAAACAGGTATAAAGGCGATTGATGCAATGATTCCAATCGGTCGTGGTCAGCGTGAGCTTATCATTGGTGACCGTCAGACAGGTAAAACTGCTGTAGCGATTGATGCAATTATCAATCAAAAAGAATTTTATGACAAAGGAGAGCCAGTTTTCTGTATCTATGTAGCTATCGGACAAAAAGCCTCTACGGTGGCTGGTATCGTTGCTTCATTAGAGCGTTACGGAGCTATGGCTTATACAGTTATTGTTTCAGCTTCGGCTGCTGACCCTGCTCCAATGCAATTTTTTGCGCCATTTGCTGGTGCTGCAATCGGAGAGTTTTTCCGTGATACTGGTCGTCCTGCTCTTGTAGTTTATGATGATCTTTCAAAACAAGCTGTTGCTTACCGTGAGGTTTCTCTTCTTCTTCGTCGTCCTCCAGGGCGTGAAGCATACCCAGGAGACGTATTTTATCTTCACTCTCGTCTTTTGGAGCGTGCTGCAAAAGTTATCAATGATGATAAAATTGCACAAGGTATGAATGATATTCCTGAATCTTTGCAAAAAGCAGGTATCGTAAGAGGTGGAGGTTCACTAACAGCACTTCCAATCATTGAGACACAAGCAGGTGACGTTTCGGCATATATCCCAACTAACGTAATTTCGATTACAGATGGTCAGATATTCTTAGAAACTAACTTATTTAACTCTGGTATCCGTCCAGCAATTAACGTAGGTATTTCGGTATCTCGTGTAGGGGGTTCGGCTCAGATTAAGTCTATGAAAAAAGTATCTGGTACTTTGAAACTAGACCAAGCACAATTTAGAGAACTAGAAGCATTTGCAAAATTTGGTTCTGACCTTGATGCAGCTACTAAACTTGTTATTGAACGTGGACGTAGAAATACAGAAATGTTGAAGCAAAAACAATTCTCTCCAGTAGAAGTAGAGAAGCAAGTTGCTATCATTTATGCTACTACAAATGGTATTACTGATAATGTTCCTACTGAAAAAATGAAAGATTATGAATCAAATTATCTAAGCATTTTGGAGCAAAATCATAGAAAAACATTAGACGAACTTCGTGCAGGAAAATATACGCCAGAACAAACTGACGTTCTTGCTAAAGTAGCTAAAGATGTAGCTAAAACGTATAATGTTGCAACTGCAAAAGCATAATTTAATTCTGTATAATAGACTTTTTAGTCTGTTTTAAATAGTCAAATTTAATTTCCGTGTTTTATTTTTAAAATGAAACACGGTTATTCAAAACATATAGATTTACACAGACTAAAGTCTGTGCTACAAAAGCCTTCAAAATATACTATGGCAAATTTAAAAGAAGTTCGTGGAAGGATTGTATCTGTAAAATCCACCCAGCAAATTACAAAAGCAATGAAAATGGTAGCTGCTGCAAAGCTGCGCCGAGCTCAAAATCGTATGATGCAAATGCGTCCATACGCTCAAAAATTGAGTCAAATTTTGCAAAATGTAACGGCTTCTCTTGTTGGAGATGATTTTGAAAGCAAGTATAGTGAAGTTCGTGCAGAAGAAAAAATATTGATTGTAACTATTACATCAGATAAAGGTCTTTGTGGAGCTTTCAATACGTATGTACTTCGTGCTATGCAAAGTTTGATTAATCGTAATTATAGCCGTCAGAATTCTTTAGGAAACGTAACAGTTATGCCTATTGGAAAGCGTGCTTTGGATTATGTTCGTCGTCGTAATATGAAATCTGTAAATGATTATTCAGCAATATTCTCTCAAAAAGAACTTACATTTGATTATGTTCGCCAAGCAGCAGAATATGCAATGGATGAGTTTACAAAAGGAAATTACGATAAAATAGAAATTGTCTATAATGAATTTAAAAATGTTGCTACACAGATTGTACGTGTAGAACAGTTTTTGCCAATTGCTCCTCCTACTGAGAAAGTGGAAGAAAAAGTATCAGCAAAACCATCTTTGGTTAAAAAAGAAGAATTTTCTGCAAACGTAGATTATATCTTTGAACCAAATAAAAAAGAAATTTTAGCAGACCTTATTCCTCAATCTCTCAAAACACAGTTTTATAGCAAAATCCTAGAATCAAATGCAGCCGAACAAGGCGCACGTATGACTGCTATGGATAAAGCAACTGAAAATGCAGGAGAACTTCTCAAAGAGTTGAAATTGAGTTATAACAGAGCTAGACAGGCTAACATTACAAAAGAAATTTTGGAAATTGTTGGTGGTGCAGAAGCATTAGAGCAAAGTTAATAGTTAGTTCTAAATCAAGAATATTAAAAAAACCGTCTGAAATTTATTTATTTCAGACGGTTTTTTGATTCATAGAAAATATTTTGATTTTAGTTTTTTAGAATCTTCTACCAATATTTATTCCTACTCTTGGATAAATACTTTCTCCATATTCTTCACTTTGAGCAAAATTTCGTCCTAATCCATACACCATTTCTCCAAACCATTTTTGACTTCTACTCATAAATTTACTTCCTATTGCAAGTCCTAATCCGTAACCAAATTCAGTTTTATAATCATTTCCATAAGGGTTGTAGTTGTTATAATAATAATTTTCGTAACTAAAAGCTGAACCATTACCTTCAATAAAAAATCCTGCAGCATTATCTTTTTTTCCAAAATAAATGCGATAGTAAGGAGTTAGCATAAAATTATAATTAATCGTATTTCCACCTCCTAAAGCCAAAGAAATACCTGCTGCTGTTTCATCACTTAATACTCTTTCATAGGTGATTTCTGGAAGACCCAGCAAAGTATATAATCCATTTATTTTGATTTCATTTGCTCGGAAATGAGGGTCATGTGTTACGACATCTTCTTTATTGACAATATAAACACTATCTACTTGAGCAAAAGCAATGCTTGTACTCATAAAAAACAGAACAAATAAGACAAATTTAAAATTTGATTTCATAAAATAAAAAAATTAGAGTAAATAGAGTTAAATAAAAATAATTTGCGCTATAATTATAATAATGACGCTTTTAAATTTTAATGCGTTGCACTAAGGTTAAACTATTTTTGTAAAATTTTATAAAAAAGAAACTTTTAAAATGAATATTTCTACATTGTCATTATTTGCAGTTTTTGTTGGAGGAGGCTTAGGGTCAGTAGTTCGTTTTTTAGCTTCTAAATGGATTATGGAACACTCTACAGGCTTTCCAACGGCTACTTTTGTTACTAATTTTTTAGCTTGTATTATCTTGGGAATGTTAGCTAATTACTTAGGGGAAGCAAAACTAGAAAGTGAGAAAATCCTAGCAGCTTTATTTATGACAGGTTTTTGTGGTGGCTTTAGTACATTTTCTACCCTCAACTTAGAAACCTTTAAACTTATTCAAGTACAAAATTATCAAATTGCTTTTTTATATACTTTTTCCAATGTAATTCTAGGGTTTATCGGAATTGCTGTTGGTTTTTGGCTTATAAATATTTTTAAATAGAATTTAAATATTTTTAAGAAATAAAAAATACAAAATCTAAAAACCGATATGTCTGCTGGTTTTAAGTATAATATTTTGTTTAATATGTTTTTAAAGAATTTTATTTGGTGTTGAGTGTGGGGTTGCAGACTATTTTGTTCTTATGATTTATTATGATTACTGTTTTTAGCTAAAACAGGTTTTAACATAAAAAATAGCAAAAGTAGAATAATATGAATAATATTTGATGTTATGCAAAATAATATTTTTATTTTTGTTGTTTTTTGTGATTTATATTTGGGGTTGCATACTTTTTAGTTAAAAAAAATCCTTTTGAAGGAGCATTGAAAAACTGTAACCTACAGTAACAGAAGCCGTTAGGAAGACTATAAGCAACGAAAAAGAATAGCAGAAAAAATAATTTATTCTTTAACTCTTTTTTATATGCTTTTATTACTTTTTATTTTAAAAAGTATTTCTTTTATACTACCTCTTCAAACAAATCACAACAAATTACTATGAACTTATCAAAATCAATCTTCGCTGTTATTTTTGCTCTTACACTTTCATTTAATTCTTTTGCAAATGCTCCTTTGGGAGAAAATGACCGAGCAACTATTATTAAAGTAATTCCAAATACGACAAAGTTTGTATTAACATTTGAAAATGTTAAACAAGAAAACTTAGAAGTAAAGATTTATGATAAAAATCTAGGTTTGTTGTACTCTGAATCTCTTGGAAAAAAAGAAAGTATTGAGCGTACTTATGACCTTAAAGTAAATGGAACGTATACTGTAATCCTAAAAGGAGAAACCTATAATGAAAAAAGAGAAGTAACTGTTAAAAATACCATAACAAATGAGTTTATGGCTGATTTTGCACCAAAGACTAGCGATAATAAAGCTATTGCAACTATCAAAAATAACAAAAGTACAGTTACAATAACTCTTACTAATGAAGAGGGAAATATTTTGCAAGAAAAAACAGTTACATCAGAAAATGCAAAATGCACAATTAACCTTGATAACTTAGAAAAAGGAACATATTTTTTACAAGTTATTGGACAAGATAAAGCATTTTATGAAACGTATGTTATCAACTAATTATCTTTCATAAAGTTAAAAAAGCAACCTAGAGATAGGTTGCTTTTTTTATGAAAAATTGTAAATACCACTGCTTTTGTTGCTATTTTAGCATACTGATGATGCTAACAGAAATCTAATTATTGAATATACTTCAAAAATTCACTACGAGTAGCTTCTTCATTAAATTTACCACTATAAAAACTTGTAATTGTAGTGCTAGTTTGGTCTTGTATTCCTCTCATTGATACACACATATGAGCAGCATCTAAAACAACAGCTATATCTTCTGTTTCTAACATTTTCTTTAATTCTTCACCTATTTGATTTGTCAGTCTTTCTTGTACTTGTGGACGACGAGCAAAATAATCTACAATTCTGTGTAGTTTTGAAAGACCTACAACTCCATTATTTGAAATATAAGCAATGTGTGCTTTTCCGTGAATTGGAACAAAGTGGTGTTCACAATGCGAATGAAAACTAATATTTTTTTCTACTAAGAGTTGATTATAGCCAAACTTGTTATCAAACATTTTTGTGGCTGGCTTATTCTCTGGATTAAGTCCTTTAAAAATTTCTTTTACATACATTTTAGCAACTCGCTTTGGTGTTCCTTGCAAACTATCATCTGTCAAATCAAGTCCCAAAATATCCATTATTTCTTTAAAATGGTCTGCTATTTTTTCTATTTTTGTAGCATCATCAAGTTCAAAAGCATCTTTTCGTAAAGGTGTTTCTATAGATGTTGCGATATGGTTTTCGCCAATAATTTGCGATTTTTCTTCCTGTTCTTTCTCTGTAAGTTGTACTTGTTTTGTCGTTTTTTTCACTTGTTTTTTCTTGTTAGAAGTAGTAGAAGTTTGACTCACTTGTTTGTCATGATTATGAATACCCTCTACCTTTTTAGGCTGGGCATTCGACGAAGTTCCGTTCAGTTTCATAAAGTTTGATTTTTAAGTCTAAGTTTGAATTAAGTTTTGGACGCAAGATATTATAAATCACAACTGCTATATTTTCAGCACTTGGATTTAGGTCTTTAAATTCTGGAATCTCTAAATTGAGATTTTTGTGGTCAAAACGGTCAGCAATATGTTCTTTTATCAAATCACTAAGCCATTTCATGTCTACAACATATCCTGTTTCTGGGTCAATTTCACCAGTCACTTGTACGATAAGATTGTAATTATGACCGTGATAATATTCGTTATTACATTTACCAAATATTTCTTGATTTTTTTCGGCTGACCAGTTTGGATTATTTAAACGATGGGCTGCATTGAAATGTTCTTTTCTGAAAACGGAAACACGCATAATTTTTATATACTATTTTTAAGATAAAAAGGATAACAAAAATTAAAATTCTATATTTATTCTTCTAATAGAAAAATATTTTTCTAAATTTAATTAATTGGCTATCAAAGGCAATAAGGACTTTGTGAGAAGTTTTGTTTTGAAAATAAACTACTTTTATGAAAAAATTTAGTGGAAAGCTTGGAACAAATAATAAATCAAAGATATTAAATAGTATGCCAATAGATGAATTATATTTGTTTATAATTTAGTCAGACTTAATCAAATTGTTTAATAAACGATAGGTAATAATTAAACAAAATATATTCTCAAACTTTACTTTTATTTAAAAGGTTTTCAATTTATGGATTTTTTCGACGATATATTCAAAAAACTCTTTCCCAAGCGAAATAAAACAATTCCTTTAATAAAAGAAAATTTAAAGAGGTCAGAGAAAGATGAACTAGCATTTCAGATTTGGAGTTCAAGTGCTGATGCAAAGTATTGGTTGGCAAGGATTTATGAATCCTATCATCTTAAAAGGGAAGGCTTGACTTCCAAAGATATTGAGGTTCATTTGTTTGCTTCGGCTGCCTCAAATGGAGTTGCAATTACTTATACGAATGCGATGAGTAGCAAGCAATTCCGTTTTTTGTTTGACAAATTAAAGGAGTCTGTTCTACAACTTCCGTATCCTTACAAGCTCTACACTTCTGACCGAGCACATTATGAGCGAACAAATTATATAGAGACAATAGAAAAACACTATCTAAAACCTGTTTATGGAACAAGTAATGAAGTAAAAAATGAGCTTAAAACAGATGGACAACTTCCTCAGTTTTATGGAAATGTATTGATAGAATATATTCAAATTGACGGAGAACCTAGTTTTATTCGTCTTTTAGCAAATATTTATTCAGATAGACTTTTTCTTGATGCATTACCTTTTGAGGAACTTGTAGAGAAGGTTTTGAAATAAGGATTTGTAGTAAAAAATTGTATTTTTGCAAAACTAAGGAATGGTAAATTATTAATGATGAATGGTAAATGAATACAAATGATTGATTGTCAATAAATTGCAAAATTAAAAAGAGTAATTTATTTAATTTTTGTTTCTAAAGTTCATTCAGACTTCTTATTTCTGAAATCTAACTTCTTATTTTATTCTATGTATTCACTTTTACGCCCTCTCTTTTTCAAACTTGATGCTGAAAAAGCACATTATACAGCTATTGCAGGATTACAAACACTTCTAAAACTAGGAGGAAAAACGATTGTAACAAATCCCATAAATTTAAATAAAAAATTAGAAAAGGAAGTTTTTGGATTAAAATTCAAAAATCCTGTGGGTTTGGCAGCAGGTTTTGATAAAAATGCAAAATGGATTGAGGAGTTAGATCAACTCGGTTTTGGATTTATAGAAATAGGAACACTTACACCAAAACCCCAAGATGGAAATGAAAAACCTCGTTTGTTTCGTTTGAAAGAAGATAATGCGCTCATCAATAGAATGGGTTTTAATAATGAAGGAGTAGAAATTGCTGTGGAAAGATTAAAAAAAATAAAAGCTAAAAAGCCACATATTATTATTGGTGGAAATATTGGAAAGAATAAAGTTACACCAAATGAAGAAGCTACAAACGATTATCTGATGTGTTTTGATGCACTTTTTGATTATGTAGATTATTTTGTGGTCAATGTAAGTTCTCCAAATACGCCAAATCTTAGAGAGTTGCAAGAAAAAAAGCCACTTACAGAGCTTCTACAAACACTTCAAAATCGTAATAAAGAACATTTAATTCCAAAGCCTTTACTTCTCAAAATTGCACCAGACCTCACAGATTCTCAACTTGATGATATTATAGAAATAGCTAAAGAAACAAAACTAGCAGGAATAATTGCAACAAACACAACCATCAGTAGAGAAAACTTAAAAACAGAATCTCAAAAAGTAGAAAATTTGGGAAATGGTGGACTAAGTGGAAAGCCATTGAAAGACAGAAGTACAGAAGTAATTACTTATCTTCATCAGAAATCAAATGCAGCCTTTCCAATTATTGGAGTGGGGGGAATTCATAGCCCAGAAGATGCACTAGAAAAACTAAATGCAGGTGCAAGTTTGATACAACTCTATACAGGTTTTGTTTATGAAGGTTGGGAGCTGATTAGTAAAATAAATAAAGAAATTCTAGACACCAAATCCTAAGGGTTTAAAGGTTACAATTATGGACAATCAAGAACAAGAATACGATTTTTTGCCCTACGTTTTTACAGAAAATATCTATTATATCGATGGCGTAAAATCAGAATGGGAAATTGAAGCAAGTGCAAATCAAGAACCAACAAACCAAGTTTCTCAAAATCAAGTTACAGAAACAAAGACTCTAAAAGAAGAAATAAGTGATATTAAATCAAAAAACTCTGATTTACAAAGTAAAAAGGTTATAAGTAAATTAAATCAAGAAAATTCAGATATAGATTTTTCTTATTTTGGAAAGAACCGTAAAAACTTCTTGATTTTGATAAAAGAAACGGAGCAAGAAAATTTAAAAGAAACAGATAGTAAACTCCTGACAGGTATTTTGGCAGCAGGACAACTTTCTCTCAATGATGTTGCTATCGTAAACATGGCAAAAACAAAGGCTACTTTTTTGGATATGTATAAAAAACTAAAACCTACTTCAGTAGTAAGTTTTGGCGTTGATACAAAAAACTTAGGTGTTCCCCATGAATTTGAGCTTTATAAACCTACTAAGATAAAAGCAATCACATGGGTTGTCTCACATAATTTTGTAGCTCTTCATTCTGACAAAACCAAAAAACTAGGACTTTGGACAGCTTTGAAGGAATTGGAATGTTATGTTTCCTAAAACTTATGAATAAGAAAACTAAAAAATATGATGATTATATTTCTTATTTAGGAAAGAATAGGAGAAGTTTTTTGATTGTTGTAAGTCAGAAAAATGAGGAAATACTAGAAGAAAATAATCTCACTCTATTAAAAAATATTTTGAAGGCAGGTTTGCTTTCACTAGATGATGTAATGGTAGTAAATACAGAACAAGAGGGTTTTTCATTCTTGGAAATTCGTAAACAAGCAAGACCTATTTATATTCTTGTTTTTGGCGTTGATACAAAAAACTTAGGTGTTCCTCATGAATTTGAACTTTATAAACCTACTAAGATAAAAGCCATTACGTGGATTATTTCACATAATTTTGTAGCTCTTCATTCTGACAAAACCAAAAAACTAGGACTTTGGACAGCTTTGAAGGAATTGGAATGTTATGTTTCGTAATCTATAAACCCAATCGTTCGGCTTCTTCTGGGTTTTGTTTTTTGAGTAATGTAAAATCACTGTATTGTGTAATAATATTAAATTTTAAAAGTAGATTTGCCGTATCTTCACTTTTTTCATTAAGTTCTTCATGTTTTTTTATGTAAATAGCATTATGCCTTTCTTGGTCTAATTTGAAATACTCTTGCATAATATTATTATCTACTTTTTCACGCTCTTCGGCTGATAAAGCTTCTTTTTCTTTTCCTAGTTCTACAAATTGGGCGACATACTCATCAAACCATTTTTGTAATTGTGCATGTATTTCGGTTGTGCTGCTTTCAGTTTTGTACAAAAGGTCATAAATTTTATCATTGAGTTGATTGGCAAGGTTCATAATACGTTTGCCTAAAGATATGTTGTTTTTCATAAGTGTTTTTAATTTAACTATTTGAGATTGTGAGTTTTACCTTCTCATTCTTTTAGAAAATTCTATTTCCCATTCACTAACTCCATAAATAGTTTTGATAATCAAAGTAGAATTTGAAAGTTTTTTTATTTCCCAAAAGACATCAGGTTCTTTTTTTCTGTATAAGGCAATTTGATTTCGGTCCTTCAAATAATGCCAAGAAATAGGTTTCTCTGTTTCAAAGAAATTAGTTTCTAATTTTCCATTATTTGTATTTCTAAAAACAAATGTATTGGTTGTAAACTCTAAAAATAGGGAATCTTTTTTTAAATTTAGAATAGAATCTCGTTGCAAAAGAATTTTTTCTTGCTCTTTGGAGTAATACTTTTTATTTTTAATAGGATTTGAATTGACGTTTTCTATTTTCCAATCTCCAACTAAATCATTTTCATCCTCTAAAAATTTGTTTCCAAAAAAGTAGATAACACCAACAGCTATTAGCAAAATGAAAGTAATTATACCATAAAAAAAAGCATTGATAGTTTGCATTTTATTCAAATTTTAAAAATAATAATTCAGATTAACTCAATTATGTCACGGAAATAGCAATCTCTTTATTGATATTCTAGCATATCAAAACCAATCAAACTTGCACTTAAACAATGTAATTATAAATTTTATAAAACAGCAATAATTTACTAAATTTCCTCATTAGATTGCAATTTTGTAAAAGCATTTGACTTTTTATTCTTCTGACTCTACTTTCACAATATAATTTATGAATTTTTTTTTACTTCAAAAAAGGGTATTAAATTCCTTTTCTATTTTCTTTGTTGTTCTTTGTGCTGCTTGTACCTCTAAAAATCAAGTTAAAAATACAATAGATAAAGAGGTTTTGGGTGTGCAGATACATAAAGAAGAAGCTCAAAATCCACAAAAACGCAATAAAAACAAACTTGAAGGTCTGCTTATCAAAAAAGCAGATAGTTTCTATTTTGCCAGTAACTTCAAACAAGCTCAAACACTCTATGACATGGCTTTAAATAATGTTACTGATGCTGAAACAAAAAAGTATTTGATAGAAAAAATAGCTGAAACAAAAGGAAGAATTGAAGAAAATAGCACTAAAGATTCAATGAAAAAATGAAAGTAGTAATTATTTTTTGATGCGAATAATAGCCAAATCATCTGTAACTAGGTGATTTATTTTCTTTAAATTCCTGATTTTTCTATCTAAAAAATTATCAAATTCGGATTCTTGATAATCTACTAAAAGATAATCAATTATTTCAGATTCACTTTTCTGCTGATTTTGATTTTTTAAATTCTTGAACGTAAATATTCCATCTGTAGAAATTGATAAATCTTCAAAATTAGAAATAGAAAGTTTTTGTTGTTGTTTTTTATAAAACTCTTCAAAATTTTCAGTCAAATGATACCCTAAATAATCTGGCGTGTTGTTTTGTTCGTATTCTGTGAGTTTTGCATCTACACAAATGAGTCCGTCGCCTATTGTTATTAGTTCAGCGTTGTAATTTTTTGTATCAATAATTCCCAAAATAAGCGTAGAAAGCAGTTCGTTTGTTTCTAAACCTAATTTGTTCTTTATTTCTTTTGTGTCTTCTATAAGTTCTTGAAGGATAGTTTTGAGTTTTGATTGCAAATCTGTTTCTTGATTTTGCTTTGAGATAAACTCTTGATAAAATGTATTCTTAGCTATTTTTCTAAGGATTTTACCATATAAAATGGAAGCAAAAACAGACTCTGTTCCCATCGTACAACCATCCATAACAGCAATCAAGATTTGATTAGAAGCAAGTTGTTCTTTTATCAAAAAATCTTCGCAGTAACTGGTATGGAACTCTCCAATTTGTAAGGTGGTGTATATTTTCATTTCTATTATTTTATTTCCTAACAACCCATTGGCAAATTTATCAATATAAAATAATTCGTTTTGCTTCCATCTTTATCTGTTACAACAATTTTAAAATTAAATCGATTAATCATAACAGAACAAGGATAACCATTTGCATTTTTACAATTTTTAGCTCGTTCTGTAAATTTATTTTCTTCGCCTCCATATTCAATACTAACAGCTTCTAAAATCTGTTTTGTACTTACTTTCGGAAATAATTCAGACTCCTTTTTAGAATATTCTTTAGAAATAAATGAATTCTTTTTTACACTTAATTTCTGCCATTCTGAGTTAAAATGCTTCCAGTTCAATAAATCAAGATGCGCTCCTTCATCAGAAACCCCTAAACTAGTTTGGTAACTCTCAAATACTTCTACATTTGCAATAGAAGAATCTTTTTGAATAATTTCAAATGATTTATTTTCAAAATTTTCTCCAAGTCCTGAATTAATTTTAATAGAATCTTTATAAAATTTTTCAAACTCTTCTCTTCCATTTTCAATATCAGAAGAAACAAATTTGATATTTAATTTCTCAAACTTTACAATAAAAATAGAATCCTTTCCAATTCTTTTTTTAATCTTTTTCTTTTGTAGATTTACCTGTTTTTGATTTATTTCAACAAAATTATTTCTTGTTTCTTGATTCTTACTATTACTTATCTGGATTGCATCTGTATTAGATTGAGTTTCTTTTTCAGAACTACAGGATATGAAAAATAATAAAATTAGTAAGGCAAATAATGTAATTTTCATTTTAGATTTCTAGTTATAATCAAACTTCGATAATTTCCTTCAAACGTTTTTCAATTTCTCTCCAATCAGCATTCAAATTTAGTGTTTTTATTTGGATTTGATGATTTTTGAATTGATAACTCAGATTGTACTCTTTTTCTATAGTTGGATAAAGTAAAATCCCTTTTGCAGTTATGGTCTTTTCATTTCCGTCTTCTTGATTGAGCAAGTAACTGAATAATTGATATAAATTAGTGGATTGTATTTTGTCTTTGCCATAATTTTTCTTCATCGTTTCTTGATAGTATTTGGCATCAATAATTATTTTTTCAGTTTCATTTTCTAGCGAAATATCTGTTTCCATTCTTGGTAAATACGTGTCAGCTTCCAAATCATTTTCAAAATCCCATTTTATGATTTCTTTTTTTACAGTTATAAATTTTGTTTGTTCAATTTTATAAAAATTTCGTATAAATGCTTCAAAAAGCTGATTCATTTTCCGCTCATCTCTTGTAAAATCTGAAAATATATAACTTCCTTTATCCCTTTTCTCATTATCTTTTTCACTTTCAGAAGGCAATGTATTTTCAAAAATAATGTAACAAACATTCATTACAAAACCATAAAAACGGTTATTTCTATGAATCTTGACTTGAGAGAAAAGAGAGTTTTTGAGTTCAATCTTTTCTATCGTTTGGGGAAGTTTTTTTTGCAAGAAAATGAGTTCTGTTTTCAGGTTTCTATCTATATTTCTTGTGTTGATAAGCCTTTGAATAGTAGAAAGCAAAATTTGATTTTGAAGAATATTAAATGAAAAATCATCAAAACTACAAACCGTTTTTTGTTTTGATAAAAGATTTTGTTTTAAGGTCTGACTGACTTGCAACTTTCCTTTTACAGCATTTATTTCCTGTACATTTTCGATATAATCTCTATCAATTCCACGTTTTAAAAGCACTTTTGTAGCAGTAATCAATACTTTTGCAAACAAATCTAAAAGCTCGGTTTTGTCATCTATCGAAACGTTGATGCGCTGACTTTCATCTAGTTTGTTCCACGCATAACAAAGTAGATAATAAATGTTTTTTATTGGGATTGCCATAGAGAATTACGAATTAAAAATTACGAATTACGAAATGAATTTCATTTTAACTAGCTCTAGCTATTAAATCATTAGTTAATCCATAAAATCTTCATCATTTCCCTTACCTTTTCACTATCATCAAACCAAATTTCGTCTAAAAGAGGTTGTATTTCAAATTGAATTACTTGATTAAACCAAACATTTTCTTCTTGTTTTTTCTTTTCATAATCACAAAAATAACTGTGTCCAATCTGAAAACCTTCGCCCAAATTTATATCTTTAGCTATCTCTTGATTTACTTTTTGAATAGAATTCGAAATATGAGTTATAAGAGTTTCTGAAATCTCTTTTTGAGAAAGAAAACTTTTAAATTTCTCTCCAAAGTCAGGTTTCAAACTCACAAAAGCAAAACGCCTTCTGAGCGCATAATCCACCATTGCCAGCGAACGGTCAGCTGTATTCATTGTACCAATAAGATAGAGATTTTTAGGAATATAAAAACGGTCTTCTTCCTCTTCGGAATAAGTGAGTTTTAACGAAAATTTTTCATCTCTTTTGTCGGCTTCGATGAGCATCATGAGTTCGCCAAAAATTTTACTCAAATTTCCTCTATTTATTTCATCGATAATAAAGAAAAAATGACGTTCGGGATGTGCTAATGCCTTCTTACAAAAAT
Source organism: Bernardetia sp. MNP-M8 (assembly GCF_037126285.1). NCBI lineage: Bacteria > Pseudomonadati > Bacteroidota > Cytophagia > Cytophagales > Bernardetiaceae > Bernardetia > Bernardetia sp. MNP-M8. The sequence goes on along the minus strand of NZ_CP147012.1, from coordinate 615,100 downwards.
CATAAAAAACACCATTTTGCACTTCAAAACCTCCTGTTTTTGTTGGTCGAAGTCCTTGTATAAAATCTTCATAAGAATACGATTGATGAAACTGTACCATTTCGATATTGAGATTATTGGTTTCTCCCATAATCTGATAGGCAAGTTTGCGAGCAATAAATGTTTTTCCTACTCCTGCTGCGCCTTGCAGAATGATATTTTTCTTTCTTTTCAGAATTTCTACAGTTTGAAGAAATTGTTCTTCACTGATGAATGGTTTGTCTTTGTCTTCTAGGAAGTGATATTTTTTGATATTTTCCTTTTTAGTTAACTGCCTTTCTATTTCTTCTTTCTCTTCTATAATAGCTCTAATAATTTTGTAATCTTGCTTACTGACTTCAAACAAACTTCCTTGATTATTACGCAAAACAGGACAGTCTTTTAATTCTTCATTATTTTTTAGCTCTTTCCAACTAATAGGAATTTCTAGTTTTTCGATGAGTTTAAATTCAATGAGTTTTTCATTTTCTATTTCGTGCAAAGGCTTCGTAATCTCATAAATTGCTTTTATCTGCTTTGTGGGCGTACTTTCATATCCTAAAACGATGTCTTTCTTTTTTACATTTTCAAAGTTTCTGTATGTATTTCGTTTGTGTCCCTTATCTGTAAGTGCTGTATAGGTTTGAGTATCTCCTACTTTGCTTTCACTAATGCTCCAAATTTTTGGATTTGCATTGAGCCACCAATAGTTTTCATTTTCTATTTCGTTTTTTTGCTCTTCGTATTCGTTTTGTTCATCTAATTCTTGTGCTATATCTATATTGACTGGTAGATTATACTTTTCAAAAATCTCTATCAGTTCAGGATATTTCAATAGATATTGCTCTAAAATAATTTTGTAATTGTTGGTTGGACTAAATGTATCTGGACGAAAAAGCCTACCATTTTTTCCTGTATGTTGGTATGTTTTATTCGTAATCCATTTTACTTTTCGGATATGATTAAATCCATCTTCATTTGTATTTTCATCATAAAAATAATTGCTTTCTATAATTCCAATTCCGATACATTTATTGACACCTTCATTTGCAAAAACCACATCGCCAATATTTGCGTCTTTGAAGAGCCACAAGTTCCATATCAGATTTGTTCTGTTATGTAAAGATTTATCGATGGCATTCGTTAATTCTTCTTGAGAAGTATAAGTCGAAATATCTCCAACTCCCAAATTTTGATAATTAACAGCTATTATATTTTTTTTGTAAAACTGTATCCATTTTGTAGCTTGTTCTCCTGGTGAAAATTTAAAATAATTATGATTTTCATTATTACTTTTGGCAATTTCTTCTTTAGTTTTCTGCATAAGTGTACTTTTGTAGCGTACCTTTTAAGGTGCGAAAATGTACCGTACACTTTAGTGTACGAAAAGGTTTTATAGTATAATTTATCTAAATTTGATGCTATAAACTTACAAAAAATAGTAAAACGAAACCCAAAAAATGATTCTTTACGCAGATAGTGGCTCAACCAAAACAGACTGGGCATTAAAAACCGAAGATGGAAAAATACTGACTTGGAAAAGTGGAGGTTGGAATCCTTACTTTCTTTCTACACAGCAAATGATAGAAGAAGGTAAAGATTTTATCAATAAATCTTATCTTGAAAATCAAAATGAATCATCTGATTATTTGGAAGAGTATTTATATAAAGTAACCAAAGTTCAGTTTTATGGTGCTGGCTGTTCGACAGAAGAAAATAGAAAAATTGTTTGTGCAGCTCTAGAAACTCTTTTTCCACAAGCTAAAAAAATAGAAGTGGCTCACGACCTTTTGGGAGCTGCTCATTCTGCTTACAATGATTCAGAAAATCAAAAAGGAATCGTTCTTATTTTGGGAACAGGCTCAAATGCGTGTCTTTACAATGGAAATAAAATAACTCAGGAACTCACAAATTTAGGCTTTTGGTTGGGAGATGAAGGAAGTGGAGGATTTTTAGGAAAGAAATTAGTTATTGATTTTTTGTATAACCGTTTGTCTAAAGAAATTCATTATTTGTTTTATCAAAAGTATAAATTAAATAGAGAAATAGTTTTGAAAAGAGCCTATCAAGAACCAAAACCAAATGAGTTTTTTGCTTCTTTTGTTCCTTTTCTTTACAAATATAAAGATGATTCTTTTGTGCGAAACTTAATAGCTACTACTTTTGACGAATTTTTGAATAGGATAGAAGAAGAATTTAAAGATTTGAATCTCAATTTTTATGCTGTGGGTTCAGTAGCTTATTTTTTTGAAGAGATTTTGAAAGAACGAATTGCTAAGCGCAAAGGAAATTTAGTAAGAGTCGTTAAAAGTCCGATTGAAGGATTGGTAGGGAAAAGTTAGAATTTATTATACTCAAATGTATTGAGATTTGGAAAAACTAAACTTATCAGTATATTTCAAAAAATAAAAGAAACTAAGAAATTACAAAGCCTTTTAAATCAACTCTGAATTGATTTAAAAGGCTATTTTTATGCTCTAAATTATAAATTTATCTATAAGCTAATTTAGTTACTAATATAAACCATCTCGCCATTTACATAGGTCTGCAAAACATGTGTATTTCGTAAAAGTCTGTTGTCTGTTTTCATAATATCGGTATCAATAAGGATAAAATCAGCAAATTTACCAGCTTCAATACTTCCTTTTTCATTTTCCTCAAAAGCTGCATGAGCTGCCCAAATTGTCATGGCTTTCAATGCTACCTCACGAGTAACAGCATTTTCTATTTGAAAACCTTCTTTTGGATTTCCCAAACCATCTTGTCTTGCAACGGCTGCATGAAAAGTAGCAAATGGATTGACAGCCTCTATTGGAAAATCTGTTCCAAAAGCAATCCTATTATTTTGTTCATAAAGCTCACGATACGCATAGGCATGACCCATACGAACTCTCCCTAAACGAGTTTCTACCCAAGGCATATCCGAAATAGCATGTGTAGGCTGAACAGAAGGAATAATTTTGAATTTCTTGAATTTTTTTAAATCGTCATGATGAACTACTTGAGCATGTTCGATACGCCAACGCAAATCTTTATTTTTGTTTTCTTCTGTTCCCAAAAATTCGCCATATAAATCTAAAAATATACGATTTGCCGAATCTCCAATACAATGTGTATTGACTTGAAAGCCTTTATCAGCAAATTTTTTGATTAATTGTCTATATTCGTCTGTACTTCTCCACATTGCACCATACATAGATGCACTATCTGAATAGGCTTCCAACATTGCAGCACCATACGAACCCAACGTTCCATCAGCAAAAAGTTTTAAAGCTCCTGCATGCAAACGATCTGTTTTGATAGTTCCTTTATCTAAAAAATAGTCTTGATTTTCTTCTGTGGGGTCAATCATTGCATAGATACGCAGTTTTAGAGACTTTTCTCTGTGCATGCTATCTAAAAGCTCAAACATTTTCTTATCCATAAGTGCATCTCCTACCGAAGTTACACCATTCTGAAAACAAACTTTTTCAGCTCCCTGAAAGGCTCTTTTCATTTCTTCCTCTGTCAATGTAGGCATTTTATCAGTTGCTAAGTTTATAGCTGTTTCGTACAAAAGTCCGTTTAGTCCTTTTAATCCTTGTTCTTTATTGAGCTTTCCTTGTTCACCCTTAGTTTCATAAACTCCCAAAGTTCCCCCTTTTGGCATTCTGGAATATTGATTGATACGAGCTTCTGATAATGCTTTCTGATTGACTAAAGCGACATGTTCATCTATTCGTTTCAAAAAAACAGGAATGTCTGGAAAAGCCTCATCTAATTTTTCTTTTGTAGGTAAAATAGCAGGACTCCAATTGTTTTGATTCCATCCATAGCCTTTTATCCATTTTTTATCTGGATTTGCTTCTCTATATTGTTGTAAAATAGTAATTACTTCTTCCAATGATTTGGCTTTGCTTACGTCTGCTTCTTCTAGTTTTTGTCCGAGCCAATATAAATGAGCATGTGCATCAATAATACCTGGGAGAATATAGTTTTTTTGAGCATCAACAATTCTTGCACTTGTATATTTTTTTAAAATTTCTCTACTTTTACCTATTTCTACAAATTTTCCATCACGAATAGCAAAGGCTTCTTGCTGTGAAAAAGTGCTATCAACAGTATAAACTTTTGCATTATGAACAATTAAATCAACGGCTTCTTTAGAAGAACAAGATGAGAGTGTACTAGACATAACTATAAAAAGGACTAAAACGAAAAGATGAGAAAAGAAAGATAATTGAAGTAAAGGTAGTTTCATAATTTGATTTTTCTTTGAAAATAGAACGAGAAACTAAATGAAATTTTATTTAACTTATGATAAGCATCAAAATTAGTTAATTTTAGTCGTTTCTCTTTCTTTTTTTAAACTTGAATATGCTTTTTAGTAAAAGCAATATGTTTTGACTCTACTAAATTTTAGTTTCTTAAAAAATGAGTATAGATTTTTATTTGATTTCTAAATTCTGCCTTCATACTTCTAACTTTATTTCTACCTTTGTGATATGGAAAATACAGAAAAAAATATAGAAAATCAGACTTCGCTTTACCTTGTTCCGACACCAATCGGAAATTTGGCAGATATTACACTCAGAGCCTTAGAAACACTCAAAAAAGTAGATTTAATTTTAGCAGAAGATACACGCAAGACAGGTGTTTTGTTAAAACATTATGAGATAAAACAACCTTTACAGAGTTATCATGCTCATAATGAACATCATACTGTTCAGAAATGGATAGAACAAATGCAACAAGGAAGTGTTTTTGCGCTTGTTTCAGATGCAGGAACACCAGCCATTTCTGACCCTGGATTTTTGCTTGTTCGTGAAGCCTTGAAAGCAAATCTAAATATAGAATGTTTGACAGGTGCGACAGCTTTTGTACCTGCTCTTGTAAAATCAGGACTGCCAAGTGAGCGTTTTTGTTTTGAAGGATTTTTGCCACACAAAAAAGGAAGAAAAACTCATTTGGATGCTCTAGCAGAAGAAAAACGAACTTTTATTTTATACGAATCTCCTCACCGACTTATCAAAACACTTACACAACTTGCCGAAGTTTGTGGAACTGATAGAAATGCGTCTGTTTCTCGTGAACTTACAAAAGTGTATGAAGAAACCAAAAATGGAACTTTAGAAGAAATAATAAGTTATTTTTCTAATGAAGGAACAATAAAAGGCGAATTTGTAATTGTGGTAGAAGGACAGACCAAACCAAGTAAATCGGTTATGATTAAAAAGTAACACTTTTTATATACTCAAGATTTTTAACTTTATCAATCAACTAAAATGAAAAAGCACAGTTTATCATTAATTTTTATCCTAATCACTCAATTTATTATTTCTCAATCTTTTGCGCAAGAAAAACAAGTATTTCCTTTTGGTGTAATTGAAGAAATTGAATCAAAAGAACTATCAGAAAAAAGAACTCTGAATATTTATTTACCACAAGGTTATCATCCAGATTCAGCAATCGTTTATCCAGTTATCTATGTGCTTGATGGTTCTCAATATGAGGATTTTCCACATATTGCAGGATTAACTCAGTTTATGAATATGTATGAAATTTTGCCCAAATCTATTGTAGTCGGAATTTCGAATTTAGGAAAGTCAAGATATAGAGATTTTACGTATCCAAGTGATGATAAACAGGATTTAAAAGCAATTCCAAATAATGGAGGTTCTGAAAAATTTATAGCCTATTTAGAAAATGAAGTGATGCCTTTAATAGAAAAAAACTACAAAACAGATTCTCATAAAACTATTATCGGACAATCGTTAGGAGGACTTTTAGCAACAGAAATTCTATTCAAAAAACCTTATTTGTTTGATGATTACATAATTGTAAGTCCGTCGCTTTGGTGGGATAATCAAAAAATGGTTAAAGATTCAATTTTTTTTCTGAAAAATCTATCAAAAAGTGTTGCTGAAAATAAAGCAGAAAATACAAAGTATAAAAAACGAATTTTTGTTTCTTTAGGCGAAGAGCATCCTACTATGCACAAAGTGGCTGATAAGCTGGTTGATTCAATTAAGAAACTAGAGGAAACTAAAAATGGAACAATTACCCTTTTTTATGAACCAATTTTAGACCAAAATCATGCTACTATTTTACATTTAGCTGTTTATAAAGCCTTTGAAAAGTTTTATAAGAAAGAAGAAGAAAAAAAGAAATAAGTGGTATAAAAAAAGGAATTTCAAAGCTAGTTTGAAATTCCTTTTAATTGATTCTTTATAAATCTAAGAATACAATTTTGTGTATAATTTTTCAGCTACTAAGTTAGAAGATTGTGGATTCTGACCAGTAATTAAAAGTCCGTCTTCAACAGCAAATTCTGACCAATCACCAGCTTTCTCATAATGTCCTCCGTTTTCTTTTATCATATCTTCGACTAGAAAAGGAACTACATTTGTAAGTTGTACAGCTTCTTCTTCTGTATTTGAAAATCCTGTTACTTTTTTTCCTTTTATTAATGGCTCACCCTCTGTATTTTTTACATGTTTAAGAGCAGCAGGAGCATGACATACAAGACCTAAAGGCTTATTTTTTGCATAAAATGACTCTAACAAACTAATAGATTGAGCATCTTCTGCCAAATCCCAAAGAGGGCCATGACCACCAGGATAAAATACAGCATCATATTTTTCTTGATTTACGTCAGAAAGTTTAGCTGTGTTAGCGATTGCATTTTTAGTTTTTTCGTCTTCAAAATATCGTTTTGTAGCTTCCGTTTGAAAATCAGGCTCATTGCTTTTTGGGTCTATTGGTGCTTGTCCTCCTTTTGGAGTTACAATATCTACATTTATACCTTTATCCACTAAATAGTAATAAGGTGCTGCAAATTCTTCAATCCAAAAACCTGTTTTTTCTCCTGTGTTTCCTAATTCGTCGTGAGAGGTAAGGACAAATAATATATTTTTTGTGTTGCTCATTTTGATAGTATTTTTTTGGTTACTCTAATTTATTTGATACAAAGGTCAGATAATTAGTAGCCTTTACAAAGGATGTATGTCACCAAATTAGTGTGATGTATGTCACTTATAATCTACTATAATCGACTCAGTGTTTCTCTTGATACACCAAGAAAAGAAGCAATATATTTTTTAGGAACTCGCTGAATTAGCTCTGGATAACTTTCGGTAAGACTTTCATAGCGTTCTTTGGCAGAATCTTTAATGAGAGAAAGAATTCTATTTTGTAGAGCTGCATGTCCTGTTTTTGTCTTTTTTGACCAAAAACGCTCCATCTTAGGGTTATTAATACTGATTTCTTCTTTTTGCTGATAGGATATAGCAAGCAAATGGCAATCTTCAAGACAATCAATATTTAGCTTTGCTTTTTCTTGATGAAGGAAAGCATTATAATCTGTAATCCACCAGTTTTCCATGGCAAATTGAATAATATGTTCTTTGCCACCTTCATCAAAAACTGAGGATTTGAGACAACCTTTTATTACAAAAAACTCAAAATTTACATCGTTTCCTGCTTCAATAATAAATTGATGTTTTTTGCGATATATAGGCTTGAAATAGTTTATAATATCTTGAAATTCTTCTTCTTCTAAATCAACTATTTCATTAATATGATGGTATAAAGGATGTTGGTTCATTGAATCAAAAAGCTAAACAGATTTGTAAAATAGAGTTTGTAAATTCTAAGGTAAACTATTTTGTCTACATCTTCTATAGTTTTGATTTCTTCAAACAAAAAAAGGAATTCCAAATCTAGTTTGAAATTCCTTTTATATACTAACAGACTTTTTCTTCCAAAATATGTATATCAAATTCTTCTTTCAAAATTTGGTAAAATTCTTCATCATTTTGTATTGTACGTTCTTGTTTCTCTGCGCCCATTGTTTTGATAAATTTATTATTGAACAAGGTGATTCTTCCTTGTTCTGTGGGAATTGTACAAATTTTATTTTTCACAAAATAAGACTCTTCTGAATATTGTTTGAAGTCTAT